>CAYGNV010000065.1:0-11971 GCA_964351355.1 uncultured Smithella sp. | reverse complement strand
TGGGCGGCAAAAGCCCGGCTATTGTTCATGAGAGCGCCAATCTGAAAACAGCGGCCTCCCGCATCAGTTGGGGCAAATTTCTCAACGCCGGTCAAACCTGCATCGCCCCGGATTATGTTCTGGTGCATGAATCGGTGAAGGATGCTTTTCTGGATGAACTCATCAAAATTATTTTAAAGTTCTATGGCGAGGACGCATCCCTTCATCCCCGCTATTGCCGGATCATCAACGACCGTCACTTTCAGCGCCTGAGTGCTCTGATTGATCCAAAGAAAATGATTTACGGCGGAAAAGTAAATCCAGCCGACCGCTACATTGAACCGACACTTTTGTATCCCGCCGACTGGAACGACCCCGTCATGCAGGATGAGATTTTCGGCCCGGTTCTGCCGGTCATTCCGTATTCGGATCTTGATGATGCCATTGATAAAATCAATGATCGCCCCAAACCGCTGGCTTTATACATGTTTGTCAACAACAAGGTCATCCGCAGAAAAATTATTCGCGAAACATCTTTCGGCGGCGGCGCGGTAAACAACACGATCATGCACATCGTCTCCCATTTTCTGCCCTTCGGCGGCGTGGGTCCAAGCGGCTTGGGGCAGTATCACGGGAAATACAGCTTTGATGCATTTTCACACACTAAAAGCGTTTTGCGCAGCTACAATCTGGCCGATCCGGTCGATTTTGCCGCGCCTCACAAAGGCAAGATGATGAAATTTATTCTGAAATTAATCAGATGATCATTTCACAAAAGAAAGGGTCTGCCATGAAAAAATATTTTTTGACCGTCTTGTGCGCTCTGTTCCTCCTGACTGCCTGTTCAATACCCAAACTCAGCATCTTGGACACAGCTCCCAGGCCTCTTAAGGAATATACCCTTGAAGGCCAGGGAAAAGATAAAATTCTCATCATTTCGGTAAACGGCATGATCTCCGACGCGCCCCAGAAGGACTTGTTCAGTTCAAAACCCAGCCTGGTCGAACAGGTGGTCGTTCAACTCAACAAAGCCAGGAGCGACTCGCAGATCAAGGCCATTTTGCTGAAAGTCAATTCCTCCGGCGGCACGATTACGGCAAGCGATCTTCTCTATCATGAGATTGCTTCTTACAAAGCAAAGACGGGCAATAAAATTACCGTGGCCATGATGGATATCGCGGCATCCGGCGCCTATTATCTTTCCTTGCCGGCTGATATGATCATGGCTCACCCCACCACCATCACCGGCTCCGTGGGCGTCATCTTTATGCGTCCCAAAGCCGCAGGCCTGATGAGCAAGATCGGCCTGGGTGTGGAAATCAACAAATACGGCAAAAACAAGGATATGGGCACACCTTTCCGTGAATCCAGCGAGGAGGAAAGATTGCTGATGCAAAACACCGTGGATAAATTCGGGGAGAGGTTCATCAATCTGGTGAAAAAGCATCGGAAACTTGATCCAGCCGCACTGGAAAAAGTTGCAACCGCCCGTATCTTTATCGCCGATGAGGCTCTGCAATTGAAGCTGATTGACAAAATCGGCTACCTGGGCGATGCCATCGCGGACACCAGGAAACTGGCCGGTCTTGCCGATGATGCGCGCGTGATTGTTTATCGACGGGCATCCATCCCGGAAGACAACTACTACAGCACCTCCGGCGCCTCCGTACAAAGCGTGAATTTGTCGGCGCTTCGCATCGATCTGCCGGAATTTTTTTACGCGAAGGCAGGATTTTACTATCTGTGGCCGGGCGCGATCAATTTTGAATGAAGGGATTTTCCGGTACAATAAACCATGACGATGATTGAAATCCGTTCGTTGACCAAAACGTTCGGCAAAATTCAGGCCGTGCGCGGCATTGACCTGACCATTGAAAAAGGCGAAATCTTCGGACTGCTGGGCCCCAACGGCGCAGGAAAGACGACGACCATCGGGATGCTGTGCACCATTATTCGTCCTACATCCGGCGAAGGCCGGATCGCCGGATTTGACATCGCAAAACATCCAACCCAGGTCAGGCGCAAAGTCGGGATTGTTTTTCAGGACCCGACGCTCGACACCATTCTGACCGGACGCGAAAACCTGGAACTGCATGCGCGTCTCTACGCCATTCCGGCGCGAGTTCGCAAAACCTGGATCAACGAGATGCTTGCGCTGGTCGATCTCCAGGAGCGCGCCGACGATCTGACAAAAACTTACTCCGGCGGTATGAAGCGCAGACTGGAACTTGCCCGCGGCCTGTTGCATCGTCCCGCCGTTTTATTTCTGGACGAACCCACGCTGGGTCTTGACCCGCAAACGCGCGCCCGCACATGGGACTACATCCGCAAGATGGCGCAAAAGGAGGAAACCACCGTTGTCCTCACCACACACTACATGGAAGAAGCCCAGCAGATGTGCGACCGCATCGGCATCATGGACGCGGGCCGGATCATTGCGCTCGACACGCCGGGAAACATGATCGATTCTCTCGGCGGCGATATCGTCAGAATCATTGCCCGGAATCCGCCGCTCGACAAGATCCACGCGCTTGCTTATGTAACTGCCGTGAAGATCAAGGACGACACGATGGAAATCACCATGAAATCGGCTCATCTGCATCTGGCGGAACTTCTTTCGCTGATTCCGAATGTAGCCAGCGTGGAAATGCGCAAGCCCACCCTGAATGATGTTTTTATCAAACTCACCGGACGCGACATCCGGGAAGACGCAGTGGAAAACGGCGGAGACTGGGTGGAATCCATTGCCCGTTATCGCCAGAGAGGAAAATAGATCGATGAATTACAATATCCTGCAAAAGGAACTCCTGGGCATTTCCGCCGTCTGGTGGAGGGAGTTCAAAGTCTTCTGGCGTGAAAAAAGCAGAATTGTCGCAAGCGTTGTTCAGCCGATGATGTGGCTTTTTTTATTCGGCAGCGGCATCGGCGCCAGCCTCACCATTGGTGATATCAACTATCGCGACTACATTTATCCGGGCATCCTGACCATGTCCGTCATTTTCGGCTCTGTTTTTTTCGGCCTGTATATCATCTGGGACCGCAAACTCGACGTGCTCAAGGCCGTTCTGGTCGCACCCGTCACGCGGATCAGCATCTTTTTCGGCAAAGTGCTGGGCGGCTGCACCGATGTACTTTTGCAGGTCGTCATCCTTTTTCTCTTTTCTTTTCTGTTCCCTTCGGTGAATCCATGGGGCATACCCTTGGCGCTATTGTTCCTGCTTATCACATCGATTGCCCTGGTTTCGCTGGGGCTGGCGCTGGGATCGCTTTTGGAAAGCCTGGAGGGTTTTCAGGTCATCTCTACGTTTCTGGTTTTCCCGCTTTTCTTTTTATCCGGCGCGCTTTTTCCGGTCGATGAACGCTTGCCGTCCTGGTTGCAAAAGCTTGTGTTTTTCAACCCGCTCAGTTATACGGTTGACGGCGTTCGCGGCGCCCTGCTGGGCATGAACACCCATCCGGTTTACATCGATTTGGGCATCATCACACTCTTTGCGGCGGCCATGCTCGCTTTGGGAAGCATCCTCTTCAGCCGGATGAAATGATGCTGATCTCGTAAAAAGACCATCACAGATTGTAATTAGCCTATGGGAATATTATTAAAAAACATCATCTTAAAATTCATCGTCGTTTTGCTTGCGCTTATCTGGACCTCACAGGCCTGGACCTGGCATGATAAAACACACCTGGCCGTGGCCAAAACCGCAGGCCTGGCATCATGGTATAACGCTGCGGGACCGGATCTGGCAAAAATTAAAGCGGGGAATATTGAATCCTACAACCACTGGTACAACAATAACGCTGAGGCGGAAGTAACCGTTCAAATGGTGCTGGATCAGATCGAACGCTACAACCAGAGGAGTAAATTACTGGACACGGAAGGTCATCTCTACGGCGCGATTATCGCTTCGCTTCGAGCCTACGAAAAAGACAAACGCACAGGAAAGTATGCCGAATATCATCTCGCTTACTGCGCGCACTACATCGCTGATTTATCCCAGCCGCTGCATAATATTCCTTATGATCACTTTAACAAAACCTTTCACGATGCCAACGACGGAATCGTTGACGCAACCATCTTCGATGAACCGCAGAAGATTACCGGACATATGTACGGCATCAAATTGCAACCGGAGAATTTTGAAGAAGATCTGGCCAGGGAAATCGCCCGCATTGCGAATCAAAGCCGCAAACTGGGCTACAAACTGCGTGATGAAAATCGCGGCATCACAAAGGCAGAGGCTTATGTACAACTGGGACACAGCGCCTCGCTTTTAAAAGCCGTGCTGTATCATTACAAAAAACTTTAAACTGAAAATTAGAGCCGATATCTCCTCACGCCTCACGCCTCACGCCTCACGCCTGACTTCAAGCGCCTGCGTAAATCCAGCCACATGATGTAAAGGATCATAAAGACGCTGTAGATGGCAGAGGGCAGCGCCGCCTCTTTCTCGAATAACGAGATGGCCAGACCTCCGGCAATTCCCTGATTTTTCAGCGTGCCCAATAAAACCAGCGTGACCGTCTGCTTTTTATCCAGCTTCAAAAGAGCAGCTGCCTTTTCGATGACATATCCCAGCACAAATGTCGCCAAGAGCACCACCCCGGCTAGCGGCAAGATCATTCGCGGTTCGGTAAAAATCAAATCGCGATTCACACCGATCATAGAGTACAAAACAATAAAGAACCCCCAGTCCGTGAGTAATCCGCGCACCGGCGCGATCCGTTCCTGAAGCCTGAAGTAAAGAATGATTCTCGACAAAACCAGCGGCAGGACAATCAAAAGCAGCATGATCCACAACAGTTTATATGGATCGGAAAAGCCCGTCCCGATAAATATCCAAAACAGCAAAGGCATGATCAAAAGCGCGGCCAGATAAGACGCCACCGTACCGGACAGGGCATCGGTAACATGACCATCCAGGATAGCTGTAAACGGAATGACGGCCACTGCCGGAGGCACGGCGGCAATCAGAACAAACCCGATCCATAGATTTTGATCCGTAATCAGGAAGACCGCGGCCGCCAGGATAACACCGCCCAGCACAACATAGGTCATGAGAATCCCGTAAAGGGAGGGAAGTAAAATCGAACGGGGCCTGAGGAAGTAGTCATTGGGAACACTGATCGTTGCCAGCGTCATGACCAGCGCGAGCGCCGGCATCATCAGGTATTTTGTCCATACGGCGGGATTCGGAAAAACAAGTCCGAGTGCCAGCGCCAGAATAAAAATCACATTACGGTTGTTTAAAATCTTCAGCAGAAGAAATCTCCAAAATAATTATTTCTCTTTTATTTAATCAATTGCACGGATTTTAGCAATGGGAAATGACGACCCCAAAGAGCCTTTTATTTTCGTCATTGACGAACAAGGCGAAACACGACATGATTCGCACGACATAAAACCTGAGGTTGAACCATCATGCACATCGTTGGAATAGATATCGGCTCCGTCGCGCTTTCGGTTGCCGTGATTAACGAAAAAGGCGCGGTCATTCATTCATCCTATTCGTTCCATCAAGGCGCCATCGCCGACACGCTGCGCTCGACACTAAGCGGGATCGACATTGCCGGAATTGGCGGTGTCGCCATGACGGCGTCCGGGCCGGATATTCTGCAAGACGTCTTGCGTTATGACACACAGATCGCCATGATTGCCGCGGTAAAAAAATATCATGACGAGGTCGGCAGCATTTTATTTGTCGGCGGCGAAAATTTCGGCCTGATTACGTTTAACCAACAGGGTGATTATGAGCGCTTCCGGTCCAACTCTTCCTGCGCGGCAGGCACCGGCAGCTTTCTCGACCAGCAGGCCAAGCGGCTCAACCTCAAAAGCATCGAAACGCTCAGCACGGTTGCATTTTGCAATCAAAGCAACACGCCGAAAATCGCCACGCGCTGCGCGGTGTTTGCCAAAACCGACCTGATCCACGCCCAGCAGGAAGGATATTCCGTAGGCCAGATCAGCGACGGGCTTTGCGAAGGCCTGGCTAAAAACGTCATCGATACCCTTTTTCCCGATTCGAATATCCGTACACCGCTCATTCTGGCGGGCGGCGTCTCGATGAATTCCGCCGTCGTCAAGCATTTTCGCAACCTCCTGCAAGCCGAACCCATCATAGGCGAACACAGTTCGCTCTATGGCGCAATCGGCGCCGCCCTGCTCTACCTGGAAGAAGCGGCTCCGGCTCCACTTGGCGTCAAGATCTGGGACGATTTTTTTCTCAAAGAAAGCAAAGAAAAGACATACGGGTATCCCCCACTGCAACTTTCGCTCTCGACTTATCCGGCATTTGTGACGGATGCCAGTTACCTGTATAAGCCCGGCAACAATGCAGCCGCCATTGAGGTGGATATTTACCAGCCGCTGGAAGAAAAGCAAAACGTTTATCTGGGCATTGATATCGGCTCGACCAGCACCAAGGCCGTTTTAATTAACGGCCACAACGATGTTCTGGCCGGTTTTTACACGCAGACTGCGGGCCAACCCGTCAAAGCCGTGCAGGCCCTTTTTGAGGCTATCGACAACATTGCTCGAAAAAATGCCTGTGAATTTCTTTTTGACGGCGTCGGCGCCACCGGCTCGGGCCGCAAGTTCATCGGCCGGATTATCAACGCCGATCTGATCATCGATGAAATCACCGCGCATGCGCGCGCCGCCTACGAGCTTAATAAAGATGTGGACACCATCATTGAGATCGGCGGCCAGGACGCCAAATTCACCACCATGCAAGACGGCATGGTCACCTCCTCCGTCATGAATAATGTCTGTGCCGCCGGCACCGGCAGCTTCATCGAAGAACAGGCCGTAAAATTAGGCGTTGGCCTTGCCGACTATGCCGGGCGCGCCTTGAACACCCCTTCGCCCATTTCCAGCGACCGCTGCACGGTTTTCATGGAACGCGACATCAACAACTATCTGACGGAAGGGTACTCCGTTGACGAAGTGCTGGCAAGCGTCCTGCATTCCGTATGCGAAAATTATCTGACCAAAGTCGCGGTGGAAGCCAACATCGGACAGAGCATCTGTTTTCAGGGCGCCACCGCCCGCAACCAGGCGCTGGTTGCCGCCTTTGAGCACCGGCTGAACAAACCCATCTTTGTCTCCAGGTTCTGCCACCTGACGGGAGCTCTGGGCAGCGCGCTGATTCTTTCGGAAAACGCTGTTCAAAATTCCGCTTTCCGGGGAATTGCGCTCTATCGAGAAAACATCCCCGTCCAAAACGAAGTCTGCGAACTTTGTCACAACAACTGCAAAATAAATAAAGTCACCGTTCAGCAAGAAACAGTCGCCTTCGGATTTCTCTGCGGACGAGACTACGACACCAAATATTACGTCGGCACAACCAAAAAGCACTATGATCTGATCAAGGAGCGCAGCAAGGTCTTTGCGCTTCCCAAAAAACCCGCCAAGTTCAAGAAATCGGTCAAAATCGGCATTCCGAACGGTTTGTATCTGGCCGAAGAGATGCCGTTGTGGAAACATTTTTTTGCCACACTCGGCGTGGAAACCGTTACATCTGAAAACTTAAAAAACGCCCTCAAGACCGGCAAAAAGCTTGCCCAGGCGGAATTCTGCGCGCCGATGAACGCTTTCTTCGGTCATGTGCAGTACCTGGCCGACAAGTGCGATTACATTTTTCTGCCTTTTTATCTGGAAGCGGCCAAACGCAAGGATGAGGACTTCCGCTACTACTGTTACTATACGCAATTTGCGGCAACCATCTCGGCCGGCATGAAAAGCCTGCGATTGAAAAATAAAGCCATCATGCCGGTCATTGACCATCGCTCTTTTCAATCGCGCATTGAGCTGTTTTCGCTCCTGAAAACAATCCTGAACACCGGCTACTGGGAAATTTATAATGCGTATGAAGCGGCGCTGACTTTTTATAATGAAGGCCGGGCAAACCTGCTTAACGTCTATGAACGGGAAAAACCCGGAAACGGAGATATCAGCGTGGCGCTTCTGGGACGGCCTTACGCGATTATGCAAAACTCGATGAATAAGGGCATCCCCGACATCTTCAGCACGCTCGGCATCAAAACATTCTATCAGGATATGCTGCCCGTGGATCAGGAGGATTTAGCCGAAATCGAACCCCTTCTTAAAAGAATGCACTGGACTTATGCCGCACGCATTCTGCAATCCGCGCTCACCATTGCCCGTACGCGCGGAGTTTATCCGGTTTATGTCACCTCGTTTAAATGCAGCCCCGATTCCTTCTGTCTGGAATATTTTAAACGCATCATGGACAAATACGGCAAACCTTATCTGATTCTGGAACTTGACGAACACGATTCCAACGTCGGCTATGAAACCCGCATCGAAGCGGCCATCCGCTCGTTTAACAACCACTACAATAACAAAGACCTTCGCCTGGTTTCGTCGCGTTCGCTTCCCCTTAATGCCGAAAGCGTGCCCAGAATCAACGGCAAGACAATGCTCTTTCCCTGTTTTGATCCCATTAACGCCAAACTGCTGGAAGCGGTATTTATAAAAGAAGGCATCGACGCAAGGATGGTGCCTCTCACTGAAAAAATCATACAGCGCGGCCTGCGCACCAATACGGGGCAATGCCTGCCCGTCAACCTGATCGCACAAAGCTACATGGACTACATCGAAGAAAACCTTCTGGATCCCGCCCAGACCATAGGCTGGTGCTTTAACAGCCATGTCGCCTGTAACATCCGGTTATATCCGCAATTCATGAAAAGCATCATGGAAGCCGCAGGTCACGGTATGGAAAAAGTGGACATGTATGTCGGCAGCATATCGCTATCCGACATTTCCATGCAGGCCTCCATTGAAGCTTACTTCGCTCACATGTTTGGCGGCATGCTGCGCAAAATCGGCTGCAAGATTCGTCCCTATGAAAAAGAAAAAGGGATGACGGATAGGATGATTGCCCAGTCCTTGACTATCCTGTACAATACGCTTTTGGGCGGTAGAAGCAAAGACGATGATCTGTCGAAAGTGATCAACCTGTTTAAAAAAATCGAGACGGTTCCCGGACAGCGCCCGAAAGTCGCCATTTTCGGCGATATGTACGCCCGCGACAATGACGTATTCAACCAGAACCTGATTCACTGTATCGAAGAATACGGCGGCGAGGTCATCACCACGCCGTTTAACGAATTTGTCAAACTCATTGCCAACCCTTACATGCGGCGCTGGTTTCTGGAAGGGGAGTTCATGGACGTCCTCTTAACCAAAACGATTATCACGTTGGTCAATCAGTTGGAAAAAAGCTACTATAAAATTTTCAATGAATTGCTTGGTGACCCATCGTGGGACAGTGATATCGATTACAAGAAAATTTACGAACAATTTGATGTCACCGTACAGCATTTTGGCGAGTCCACCGACAACCTGTTGAAGATCACCGCGCAGATGGGACACTATCCCGACATATCGCTTTTTGTGCAGACTAATCCCGCTTTCTGCTGCGCGGGCCTCGTCACCGAAGCCATGGCTTCTCGCATCGAGGAATACACAGGCGTTCCTATTGTTACCCTCAATTATGACGGCACCGGAAAGAATATCAATTCGAAAATCAGCCCTTACATAAAATTTCCGCGCCGGAAACCGGCCGTAAAGGTTGTTGGATAGGGCACCGGCAACCTGTTCATTCTTATATTTTCTATTCCGTTGACACACAAAATTGTTTTTCTTATACTGTGAATGGATCGGAAGAAGAAATCATGAAAATACCGAAATACCCTCGCGACCCTTCCCGCTGATCTGCAAATTGCTCTTGAAGCTTCTTTTTAATCAATCATCATAGCTCCCAGGCCGCGCGTGCCCCTTCTTCCGTGGCTTCCAGTATCCTCCTGCATTTGCGGGCATCGCCGACGATGGTAAAGGGGATATTGAGGCTCTCCAGAACGCCTTTCAGCTTATCTGTCGGTTTCATGCCGGCGGCGACAATGACCTGATCCACGGAGGTGATGGTTTTCTTTTCTCCAGCCAGATCGATGTCCACGCTGCCGTCGCCGATAGCCTTGACTTCCGCGCCGAAGAGCATGTCGCAGTTCTTTTCGCGCAGGCGCTTGTGCAGCATATAGCCGTGGGAGGTGATTTTCAGAACGGGAGAACGCTTCAACATTTCCACGACGGTCACTTTAACGCCTTTTTCGCTTAGAAAATCGGCTGTTTCCATGCCGATCAGCGCGCCGCCGATGATGACGACATTTTCTTTGGGAGCAATCCGGCCATCAAGGATTTGCCAGGCATCACAGACGAACGGTTGATCAATGCCCGCAACCGGGGGTACAACTTTCTGCCCGCCGGTGGCCAGAATGACGTAATCGGGCTTCCCTTCGCTAAGCAGAGATTCTGTTACTTCTGTGTCATTTTTTATTTCTATTGTGGACTTCCTGACCTGGCCGATCTGCCAGTCGATCCATTCACCGTAGATTTCCTTATGCGGCGGAACCTGGGCATAGCGGATCTGGCCTCCCAGAATATTATTCTTCTCGAAAAGGGTTACCTTATGCCCCAGGCGAGAGGCCTCGGCGGCTGCGGTAAGACCGGCCGGCCCTGCTCCCACGACCCACACGTTTTTCGGCTTTGCCGCCGGCCCTTCGGGATAGATTGATTCCTGTCCCGTTTCCGGATTGATGGAACAGCGGATGTTTCCTTCCCCAAGTATTTCCCGTTCGATGCATCCCTGATTGCAGGCGATACATAGCCGGATGTCTTCAGGCCGGCCTGCTTTGGCTTTGATAAGAAAATCGGGGTCCGACAAAAACTGTCTGCCAAAGGCAACAAGATCTGCGTCACCCCGGGCAATTACCTCGTCGGCACACGAAGGATCCGTAAAGCGTCCGACGGCGATAACAGGCACATCGACAACATCCTTCACTTTTCGCGCCAGCCAGGCATTGAAGCCGGGAAGGTATTCGGCGGGCGCCTGGGTGATGCCTCCGGGGCTTCCGTGTGTGCCGAAGGAGGCGTGGATAATATCGGCTCCGGCTTTTACCATATCCGGCAGAATAGTTTGCATGTCGTCGGCGCTGTAGCCGCCTTTGATAAATTCTTCCGCTGATATTCTGATTGAGATGGGGTAGTCGGGGCCCACCTGCCGCCGGATTTCTTCGATGACTTCCACAACGAAGCGGGACCTCTCTTTCAAAGTTGCTCCGCCGTATTTGTCCGTCCGTTGATTGGAGAGGGCCGACAAAAACTGTGTTAAAAGATAGCCGTGGGCGCAATGGATTTCCACGGCGTCGAAGCCGGCCTCACGAGCCCGCCTGGCTGCCGATCCAAAGGCGGCAACAACTTCCTCTATTTCCGCTATGGTCATCTCGCGGGGCGTTCCCCGGAAAACAATGCTCGGTATTGCCGACGGCGCCGTCGCCTTTCCCTTGCCCAGCATATAAAGACTTTCCCGACCGCTGTGATGAATCTGTAAGGCAATCATGCAGCCGGCTTCATGGGCTACCTCGACCATTTGGCGGAGCCCCGGGATAAAGCGGTCGTCATAAGCGGCAAGCTGGTTGGGGCTGACTATGCCGTCCGGGTGAACGCCGGTGATTTCCGTAATGATCAATCCGGGTTGTCCTTTGGCCCGACGCCTCAGGTAAGCAATGTTCTCGGCGCTGACGGTTCCGTCGGCATTCCCCAGATTCGTCCCCATCGGGGGCATGACCACCCGGTTAGGCAATTCCATCGATTTGATTTTAAGCGGTGATAAAATGTGGCTTAATGTACCCATGGTTATTTTCCTCCAATTTAACATTCCGCAAGTTGTCTATCACATGTTAAGCAGGAATTCTGCCATTTTTTAACACATCAGTGACAACCGGGAAATACATGCGTTTCTTGCCCATAATCACTCCCCGGAAAATAAAGTTCTTATCAAAACCGATAAATGTTTTTGACTTATGAAACAGCTTGCCCTATAGTCTCCAAGTTCTTTCAAATCAAATTTTAATTCAAATATCAGGAGGAAAAAATGGAAACAAAACCATGGCATCGTCATTACGATTACAA
>CAYGNV010000064.1:0-12163 GCA_964351355.1 uncultured Smithella sp. | reverse complement strand
TTCATGTTTTTTTTGTTCCCCGGTTTCAGGGTCGCGGTACCACATGTCGATCCATTTTTCCGCGCTTTCGTTGAAAAACTGTTTTCTTGCACCGTAAATTTCATCGGGCGTCATTTTCATAAGAGACCTTCCTTTCATTGTGCTTCATCGACCGGCGTTTGGGCGAAAAAATATAGGCAAGAGCAAACAGAAGCGTCGCCATAAGCACCACTGACGCGCCGGACGGAATATCAAAAATATAGGAAACCACCAGGCCGGACAGACAAGCGGTAATTCCGGCGACCGCGGATATCCAAAAAAATGTTTTCAAATTATAGGTCAACTGAAGCGCCGTTGCGCCCGGCTGGACGAGCAGCGCAAAAATCAGCAACCCGCCGACCGTGGCGAGGTTGGAAGAAACCACAGCACCCGTCAGGAACAAAAGGGCGTAATAAATCATCCGCTCCGGCACGCCGCTTGAGGCTGCCAGACGCCGGTTGAACAAAACGGCCCGGATTTCCTTGAAAAACAAAAACACAAACAATACAAGAATCGCCGTTACGGCGGCCAGCACCCAGACATCGGTTGAAGACAGGGTTAGAAGGCTGCCCCACATCAGATTGAGGGCGCCAGCCTTGGTCTGGGTGAGGATGCCCATCCCGAGAAATGCGATCCCCATCAGAAAGGAAAACATGATACCCAGCACGTTTTCAGGGGCAATGTCCGTCCGGTCGGACAGAGGTCCCAGAACCGCCGCCACAAGCAGGCACAGAATCAGTCCGCTTAAAAAGGGATTGACGCCCAGCAAAAGACCCAGAACCGCGCCCGCAAAGGCGGCGTGCGACATGGAGACGCCGATGAGCGGCATTTTCATCAGAACCACAAAAACAGAGAGAAGCGCGCAACTGGCGCCGCACAGCACACAGGCGATGACGGCGCGCTGGATGGGTGGATAGCTTAAGGCTTCCAGAATCTGCTCAACCATAAGACACAAAACGCCTCCCGTTTCTTTCGAAGGTTTCGAGCGGATATTGAAACAGACGGCTCAGGGTATCGCCCGTGAGCGCCTTGTTAATATCGCCGTCAAAAACCTTTTCTCCGCCTTTGAGCATCACGGCGCGGCGCATCCGCGAGGGAAGCATGTTGAAATCATGCGTAACAAAGAGGATCGTCAGGGCCTCGCGCGCGGAAATTTCATCGATCAGGTTCAACACCTCTTTCTGAACGGCAATGTCCAGGTTGGCGTTCGGCTCGTCCAGAAGCAGCAGGTCCGGTTTCTGAAGAATGGCGCGGGCCAGCGACACTTTCTGCCGTTCACCCCCGGAAAGCTGTCCCAGCGGCCGGCGGGCCAGATGGGCCAGGCGCATCAGGTCCATGAGGCGAAGCGCCTCTTCTTCCTCCTTTTTACCCGGCGTGCGGAAAAGCCCGACCCTGCCTGCGGCGCCCGTCATCACGGCCTGCAGAGCCAGGATCGGAAAGCCCGGATCAATTGGAAAAAGCTGCGGCACATACCCGATGCGCAGCCTTGTCCGGCGCGCCCGCTTCCAGGTCTCCCGCCGTCCGAAGAGGCCAAGCTCTCCTGTGAATTTTTCAAAGCCGGCTATGACGTTGAGCAGCGTGGTTTTCCCCGCGCCGTTGGGGCCGATGACGCCCACAAATTCGTTTGCAGACACGCCAAGGTCGATGCCGCGAAGCAAAAGCGTCTGATGCCTGCGGACAGTCACGTTGTCCAATGTCAAAATGTTCTGTGTCATTTGCGTTTCATAGCCGCCAAAACGGCGTGCACGTTTTCTTTGAGTGTTGCCAGATAGCCCTGCTCCGTCGGAAAATTTGTCATAATAATATGCGGCTTTTTCAGCGTTTCGGCAATGCTTTTTCCGGTATGCGGTCCGGATTGCAGATTATCGACAACCGCCACGATCTGCTGATCCCGGCCGATTTTCAACAGACGCACCACATCCCTTGTGGACATGGCTTCGGGCCGACCGTAAACGCCCGCCACGCGAAATCCCATCCACTCGAGCGGCTCTTTCTGCATGGCGGAGGCCAGAACCGGCTGACCCTTTACTCCCGCCTGCCGGATCATCTGTTTCAGGAGGCCTGCATCCTTTTTCACCGCGTCGATCGCCGCTTCTTTTTTTCGAATGATTTCATCCCGATGTGCCGGAAAACGCAGGGACAGCTCGCCTGCCAGATACGTCAATCCGTAGAGATAGGAATCGGGCGCCATCCAGTTGCGTGCGTCCATATCCACGGAAAGCTGCGCCCGGCCTTCCATAAACGCTTTGGACAGAAAAGGCATTCCGCTGAAGGCAATGATCAGGTCGGCATTTTTGATCTTCTCAATATCGGATAGTTTGACATCATAGTGACCTGGGCACTGGCCGGGCGGAAGAATCGCAAAAACGGTGAAGCGGCTGGAAGGCAAAAGTGCTACGGCCATACCGGACAGGATCGTATCGGACGCTACAATCAGATAACGGGGTGGCGAATTCTCCGCGCGGGCTTTACCTGCGCCTCCCGATAAATACCCCAACATCAAAATCAAAGCCGTTGCCAAAACGACGATTTTTCTTATTCGCATAGACAAGACCGCCTCATAAATTCGGGCCGTTTATCTCCAAACGGCCCTGCCCTCTCACACTTTATCGAAACTTTAAACTTAACCCGGCAAACCATGTGATTCCCGGCATGCTGTAGCCTTTTGCATATTCATAGCGCTGGTTAAACACGTTATTGACCGCCATGTACACTTCAGAATCGCTCACACCGAGCGGCTTGTAGTTAAAAAGGTAGGCCAGCCTGCCGTTGACCAGCGTGAAATCTTCCAGTTTGTTGTTGTCCGTGAGCAGGCCATAATTGAATGTGCCGCTGCGCAGGCTGGTGGCGGCGTAAACGTCCTTTAAATGCTGCATATCCAACCGCAGCCGGAAGTTCTCCAGAAACGTCCAGTTGACGCCCGCCTGAAACTGAAAACCGGGTGTATAAGGCATGTGATCGTGTTCAATGCCATTGTTTCCGGTGGCCCTGGCCTCCATCAGCGTGGCCCCGGCAAATAATTCGAGTTTTTTGACCGGCATGAGCGTGCCGGTCAGTTCCAGTCCGCGAATCTCGTACTTGCCGATCGGGTCGTTGAACTCGACCGGAATGGGGCCGAACATGTAGGCCAGGTAGCGGTCGCGCCCTTTATCGTAGAACAGCGTCGCGCCCAGAGACGCCTTTTGCGGCCAGGTGTGGGTCAGGCCCGCTTCAAAATGGTCTACCGTCTCCGGCTTGATCTTTGACCAGTACTGACTGGCATTGGCAACCGGCGCATGCGTCGGCGCCAGGTTCATCAAAACGATGGGAGAGGGGTAATTCACGCCCCGGGCGTAGTTGATCCTGAGGTCCGTATGCGCGTAGCCCACGACCAGACCCACCTGCCCCGACGATGCGGACTGAAATTCATTGTGGCGGAGGTAACGGTATCCCGCCGATGGATTGACATGGAACCCCTCCGGCCGGCCAAACATCTGACTGACGGCGGCGTAGGGCGATAAAATCATGGTTCTGGGAAAGTCCCAAACCCTTTCGGCACGTCCCCCGTTAATGCCGGGGACGGCAAGCCCGCTATACGTGCGCTGCGTATTTTTCAGTTCGGTTAAATCCAGGTCCGCGCCGATCACCATCTCTCCGCCCCGCCAGAGCATAAGTTTTTCCCGAACCCGGACGCCATAGAGCAATATGTCCTGCCGCGAACGCAATCCGCCGCTTCCTCCTGCGTGACGGGTGCCATTGGTCAGTTCCTGCAGCAGGTCGAAATTGGTTTCGTTGATATAAGCCTTGAGATAGCCGTTCGCGTTTTCAAAACGGTTGTTGATCGTCAGAGTGGAAAGAAAGGTTCCGGTATCGAAGCGTTCGGCCATAGGCCAGCTTACGCCGTTTATGGCCGTGGGCGTTGTTTCCGGCAGAGGCGCCAGCGTCTGGCTGCCAACATAGTTGGCCAAAAGGCGGATATTCCATTGGTCGTTTATTTGATACCCGGTATTGGCATAGTAGTTTTGCTGCTGGGCACGGGAATGGTCGCGATGGCCGTCCGTCGAAGCAAAGCTCTGCGACAGATAAACATCATAGGGCCCCTTTTTCACACCGGCCGAAAGGCTCTGAGTGAATGTATTGAAGCTCCCGCCGCTTGAGTCAATGACAACTTCCTGCCCTTCTTCCTTCAGATACCGGGGCGTCACATTCACAGAGGCGTAACCACTGCCGAATTCCGACGGTTGCGGACTCTTCAATATCTCGATGCTTCCAATGGTCGGCAGGGCCATGCCGTCACCCAGCACCTGGCCGAACAGCGCGCCGAAGCGGGGAACACCGTCATACAAAATTGCAAAATCGGAACTGGGATGGCTTGCGCCCCGTCCGCGAATGTACATGCTGTGACTGGTTTGGCTGCCCATCAGATTTTTGCTTTGAAACATCACGCCCGGCACATCGCGCAGGGCGGATTGAAAATCAAGGCCATGCTGTTCTTTAATCTGTTCTTCCGTTACCACATTTCGCTCTGTCCCATAGCGCGTGGTGACCGGTGTGACCGGATTCGAAAGAGGAGATGTCGTGACGACAATTTCTTTTAATTTTGTCACCTCGTCGTCGTTTGCTTTGACCGCAGCCTTTTCTTCAACTTTTGCACTGTCGTTCTTTTGTGCGCCTGAATGAACTTTTTCCTCAGCAAATGCCGGTAAAGAAAATATTATAATGACAAATAAAATAAACAAACACTTTTTTCCCATACTTCTTCCTCCTGCTCGTTTGGTTTACATTCCACCTCCTTTCTGCTATAAACAGCGACCGAGGGGTGAAATCATTTATGCTTTTATCCTTCATCCGGGGCAGGGCGCCCTCGCCAAAGGTATTGCCCTGCCTCTTTTTTCTTTCACGTTAAAATATCCTGCTATTGCAAACGGAAGCTGACTGGAAGAAGCGCCCGTGTGGCCACTTTCACACCATCGCGATACCCCGGCGCGTAGGTTGATTTCCTGACCGCCGCGATGGAGGCTTCCGCGAAGCCGTACCCCGCCGTTTCGACCACTTCCACTTGCTGCAATTTTCCATCCGCGTCGATCAGCAGCTGGAGAAGGACCCGACCCTCTTTTCCCAGTCGGCGCGCCAGCGACGGATACACCGGAATTTCCTGGTAAACAAAAGACGGCGCTTCGCGATCGCCGAAACGGGCATCGGCGACAGTAGCCTGCGCAGGGCTTTCCGAACCATCTCCGCTGGCGAGACCGGATCGGAACAATACCGACGGGGTCATTTCGGCTCTGGCTGCGCTTGCGGCGGCTACGGTGGTCTGGCTAGCGCTTTCTTTCGCCGTTGATTGATTTTCGGACCAATCTTTCTGTGCAATCAGAACCGGACTTTCCTCTTCAACCCGAACAGAGGCATGATGTTCGGCCTCCGCAGCCTTCCCGGGCATCGCCTGCTGGTTATTCCGGGTGGCTATTGTTTGAGGTCGCACGGTTGGTGGGGGCAAAACGGGCGGACTCCCGGCCGTCAATTCCGCTTCATTCTGGAATGTGATGGACATGATTTCCGGATCCGCAACGGGCTTCATCATCTGCGTCACAAAAAAGATCATGAAAATCGCCAAATGCAGCAACAACGACACCATGACGCTCTTCTGCAGGCCGCTTAGCCCAAAAGGATGGAAAATAAAGGATTTAATCTGTTTCATGCGACCGTCCGCACCACACCTTCCAGCATTCTTACTCCCTTTTACAACAGGTCATCATCTCCCCGAACGGCAACACGATTCTAACTGACGTGCGACAACGCCCAAGCAGTGGCACGAATATATAAAAAATATTACTTGCGTGTCAAGATATTTTCATGGTTTTTTCACATAGTTTTTCTCGTTGACAAACGCCTATCTGTGACGATATTGTAATTATAATTATTGTGACCTGAGAGGGAGGTTAAATCTGATCTTAAGGGGAGTCTGAAGTCTTTAATATTTAAAGGTTTGATTCTTCCGGGATCAAACCTTTAGTTTTTTTTATGGATAAACGCATCGGCACCATTACAATCATTATAACGGACAGGAGTCGTCAGGCGCAGAAAGTGAACTCGATTTTGTGCGATTTCGGCGAGATGGTCATTGGACGGATGGGGCTGCCCTACGCGCCCGGCAACCTGCACATCATCGCATTGATTGTTCATGCGACAACAGACGAAATCGGCGCGTTGACCGGAAAACTCGGCGCCCTGCCCGGCGTTTCCGTCAAGGCGTCTCTGACGAAAATCTAAGCGAAATTTTAAGGATGCAAAACACTATGAAAGATTTTATTGACGACCATCAAATTGAAAGCCTTCTGGAGCAGGCGAAAAATCCCGACCCGCAACGCGTCCGGGAAATCATCGACAAAGCCTATGAACTCAAAGGTCTCTCCCCCGACGAGGTTGCCGTGCTGCTCCAGACGGAAGACGACAATTTGATCAGCGCGATTCTTCAGGCGGCGCATAAAATTAAAGAGGACATCTACGGCAACCGCCTGGTTTTATTCGCGCCGCTCTATGTCGCCAACCACTGCTCCAATAACTGTCTGTATTGCGGGTTCAGGCGCGATAACAAGGAACTCAACCGGGTCGCGCTGACGATGGATCAAATTAAAAAAGAGGTGGAAGTTCTGGAACGCGAAGGCCACAAGCGTCTGTTGATGCTTTGCGGCGAACACCCGACACGCTCGAGCCTGGAGTATTTTGCTGAGGCCATTGAAACCGCCTATGGTGTTAAAACCGAGCATGGCGGAGAAATTCGGCGGATCAATGTGGAAGTTGCGCCGCTTGAGGTGGAAGAATACCGCCGCTTGAAGAAAACCGGCATCGGCACTTATCTTCTTTTTCAGGAAACGTATCATCACGAAACCTATCAAAAGATGCATCCTTCCGGGCCGAAAAAAGATTACGTTAAAAGGCTCACCGCGATGCATCGCGCGCAGGAAGGCGGCATCGACGACGTCGGCCTGGGCGCGCTTTTCGGACTGTATGATTATAAGTTTGATCTTCTGGGTCTGCTTTTCCATGCCCTGCAACTGGAGAAAGACTGCGGCGTGGGGCCACACACCATTTCGATTCCCAGGCTGGAACCGGCATTCAACGCGCCGGCGGCTATCCAGCCGCCGCATCCGGTGAGCGACCATGACTTTAAAAAACTGGTGGCCATCCTGCGGATGGCTGTTCCCTATACCGGCATCATTTTGACGACACGGGAAAACGCCGCGCTGCGCTCAGAAGTCTTTGCCCTCGGCGTCTCGCAGATCAGCGCGGGATCGCGCACCAATCCCGGCGGCTATTCCGACAAAACAAGCGACGCTTTCCGCGCCGCGCAGTTCAATCTGGGCGACACGCGCACGCTCGACGAAGTGATTTTGGACATTACCGAACACGGCCACATTCCCAGCTTCTGTACGGCCTGTTACCGCCTGGGACGCACCGGCAAGGACTTTATGGCTCTGGCCAAACCGGGACTGATTCAGAAGTTCTGCCAGACCAACGCGCTTTTCTCGTTTCAAGAGTACCTGCTGGATTACGCCAGCCCCAAAACACGCGAAGCCGGCGATAAATTAATTCAGGAAATGCTGGATAAATCATTCAAAACAAAACGCAAGAAGATGGTCGCCGATAGGCTTCAGAACATTCAGGATGGGGCGCGTGATGTCTATATCTAGTTCGACACAAAATCTGCTGGCCAAAGCTGAAAGCGGCCGTATCTTGACCAGCAACGACATTATCGCGCTGCTCAAAGTCCCCGCGAGCGATGCGACGGATCTTTTTTCCGCAGCCGACCGCGTCCGCAAAGCGTATATGGGCGACGAGATTTATCTGCGCGGCATCATCGAATTTTCGAATTTCTGCGAACGCAACTGCCTGTATTGCGGCCTGCGCAAAGGCAACACCGGCCTGGACCGCTACCGGATGACCGAGGACGAAATCCTGGCCACAGCTCATGAAATCGCCGATACCCGCATCCCCACGGTTGTTCTGCAATCCGGCGAAGATTCCTTTTACAACGCAGAGATGATCTGCTGTTTGATAGAACGCATTAAAAAAGAAACCGGCTTGATCATCACGCTCTCCATCGGAGAGAGAAGCGACGAAGACTTTCATGCCTTCGGACAGGCAGGCGCCAACCGCTATCTGCTCAAGCATGAAACCGCCTCTCCGGAACTCTACAAATATCTGCGTCCCGGCTGTCAGCTGGATAAAAGAATGCAATGCCTGCGATCGCTCAAAGACATGGGGTTTGAAACGGGAACGGGAAACATGGTGGGGCTGCCGGGACAGACGTATGAAATTCTGGCCGACGACCTGCTGTTTATGAAACTGCTCGACGCGGACATGCTGGGCATCGGCCCGTTTATCGCTCATCCCGACACGCCGCTTAACGGCATTGAAAATGACGATATCGACCTGACGCTGCGGGTTCTGGCCGTTGCACGACTGCTGACCCGCAACACGAATATCCCGGCCACCACGGCGCTGGCCACACTGCACCCCCAGGGAAGGGTCCAGGCCCTCCAGGCAGGGGCCAATGTCGTTATGCCGGATTTCACGCCGGAGATTTATAAAAGCCGGTATGATATTTATCCAGGACGCAAAGATGTCGGATCCGCCAAAGAAATTCTCGGCCGCCTGGAAAAGGATTTTCAAACAATAGGACGCACCATCAATTACTCGGTGGGTCACCGACCGACGCGAAAAAATTCGGGCAGGCTGCATTGAAAAGACGCTGCGTCCCAGAGACATTGCTTCCCACATCTCTGCGACGCAGCGTCAACGAGCGTTAAGCTTCAAAAACCATTTTTCGGACCACAAGGCCCTTTATCTTTTTGAGCTTCTTTTCCATCGCCAGCACGTCTGCCTCGTCTCCGAAGGTATCCAGGATCAAAAGGCCGCTGGACGAACACACTTTGCTGGACACCTCATGCAGGCCCAGACGCGTCCGGATATTGCAGCCGTATTCCGTCAATATTTTTTGCACATCGAGAACTTTCCCCACACGATTCGTCACCTGAACGCCCAGAACAATTCGTTTTTCCATTGACTTTATTTCTCCTTTCAAAATTATGGTTTATTCATCAGCTCTATTTCTTCGTGGCAAGAAATATTACAGTGAACCCATTGCGATGAGCTCTTTAACGTCAATATGCCGGGACTCATCGACGGATAACCCTTCGCGGATCAAATCCAGCACCTGCTGTTTTTCTTCCGGGAACTTGTAGCCTTCATAATCCTGCGAAAAAAGCAGGCCGCCCTGACGGTTCGTCCAGGAATTCATGTTATGATCAAAGCAAACCCGGGACGTAACGTTCAGGTTTTCGATCATCACCTGGAGTTCTTCGAGCCGTTCATGCGGCGATGAGATATGTAGGCGTCCCTGTTCGTAGTCTTCGAATATTTCCGTCCCCTGGCGTGGAACAAAAGGACGGGACCGGATATAATGCGGATTAATTTCATTGAGCACCCGCGCCGTGTTTTCGGCATGTTGCCGCCAGCGTTCGCGCCCGCCCAGATCCGGCATCCAGTATTCGGAGAGCTGAAAGCCTGCCGCCATGGCTTTTTGACCGCCTTCGATCTGTTCGGCGCTGGTCACGCCTTTGCGCACAATTTTCAACACCTCATCATCGCCGGTTTCAAGGCCTACGTGAACACGATCAAGACCCGCCTCACGAATCGCTTTTAAATCGTCCAGTTTTCTCTGCGAGAGTGTTTTCGAACGGGTATAGGAGGTTACTCGAGTCAGATCAGGAAGTGTCTTTCTCAAATGTTTCAGCACTTCAATAAATTCGGGAGGCCTCATAATCATGCTGTCGGCATCCTGAAGAAATGCTGTTTTCCCGCCGTAGTACAGCCAACTAAAAACCGTAGAGAAGCACGGATTGTCGTTGAGGTAGGGATTGATGCCCAAAAGTGCGCGCAACACATCACGGTTGAGGTTGCCTTCCTGACCGACCTTCCGGGAAACTTCCCGGATTTCATCAACCATCGCCCGGACTGTATCGATATCGGCCTTGATGGCCTCGACAGACCGATAAACAAAGGGATGTCCTTTATACATTTCACAAAAGGCGCATTTGTTCCACGGACAATTCTCCGTTATCCGCAACAGAAGAGAGGCGCTTCCCCCTTCGCTGGGCGGCCGATAAACACCCACGGCAAACGACATTTTGCCAAGTCTTTCAACGTTTTCCCGATACGATTCCCTGCCTGCACCTGATGTCATAAACACTCCTTATTAGATATTCGAATGTCTAATATAATACTTGACTGCCATTTGACAATAGAAGTTATTGACATACGTTGCAATTGACGCTGGATTTTCAAAAATAATGCCCCCTGGAATTTTACCAAAAGGAGATATAGCTTCGATGGATCACACTTATGAAAGTTAATCCCGCTGATGCGGGATTAACGATATCAGTGGTTTGACCCACGGCGTGGGCTGGCCCTACCAGCGGTAAAACGCGACACACAGAATCAAAATACCCAGCCCGAAACGGTAAATCACGAAGGGCAGAAACGTTCTGGTTTGAACATAGCGCAGCAAAAAGCCAATGGCGGCAAGTCCGGAAACACAGGCCACCGCGACACCTGTGAGAAAGCCCGCGTCGATCATCTCCGGATTGGCCATCAAAACCGGCACTTTGACCAGCGCCGCTCCCAGAACAATCGGCGCGGAAAGCAAGAAAGAGAAGCGCGCCGCGCCTTCGCGTGTCATGCCCAGTGCCAGCGCCATTGTCATGGTGATGCCGGAGCGCGAAACGCCGGGAATGATGGCTAAAGCCTGCGACAAACCTATCAGAAAACTGGTTTTGAGCGAAATATGCTGCACATCGATTTGTTTTTTGCCCTTGCGGTCAACAAAGTAAAGGATAATCCCCATCACTATCAACATGCAGGCAATCAAAACCGGATTGCGGAAAAAAGTCTCAACAATATCCTCCAGCATAAATCCAATCAGCGCGCCGGGAATGGTCGCCAGCACCAGATACCAGAAGAGTTTCCCTTCCCTTTCTTTCGGCCTCGTAAATCCCTTGTGCAACAAATTGATCCAGTCTCTCCAAAAATAAACAACCACGGCAATCAGCGTACCGACATGCAGAGCGATATCGAAGGTCAGTCCATGGTCCGCCCACTTCATCAACCAAGGCACTAAAATCAGATGAGCGGAACTTGATATCGGGAGAAACTCACCCAGTCCCTGAATCAACCCCAGAACAATCGCATGCAGAATATCCATGATTCGTCTTTCCTTACCCTGTTAATAATGATGGTCGGGTAGCCTTACATGATAATTTCTTTTTTGTCCACTTCAGCCGTCCTTTCCGTCAGTGTCACTAAATAGCTTCGGTCACTTGCGTTCGGCTGTTAGCGTTCAGCTTGACACTCTGACGGCCAGCGCCTATACTAACATCACTTGTAATTGTTTTCTTCATCCCGGAGGCCGGATCATGGAACAAAATATGTTTATGAATTTATATCAAGAGCAGAAAGTTTTCTTCCGCTCGGGCAGGACGCGGGATATTGGGTTTCGCATTGCCACGCTCAAAAAGCTCAAGGACATGATCAACGCACATGAAAAAGATATCCTGGCCGCCGTTTACGCTGATTTACGAAAAGACGAAATTGACGCCTACGCCACGGAGCTAACCGGCGTCTATAATGAGATCAAGACCGCCATCAGCAATGTCCGCGACTGGGCGGCACGCAAAAAAGTTGCAACGCCTCTCTTCATGATGCCGTCTAAAAGCTATATTTACAAAGAGCCTTACGGTGTGACGCTGATCATCGCGCCCTGGAATTATCCTTTTCAGCTTTTAATGATGCCATTGATCGGCGCGATTGCCGCAGGCAACACGGCGATTCTCAAACCCTCGGAACTGTCATCGCATACGGCGGCTCTTCTGGAAAAAATAATCAACACGTCTTTTCCGAAAGAATACCTTTGCGTTGTTCAGGGCGCCGCTCCGGAAACTCAGGCATTACTTGATCTGCCTGTGGATTATATTTTTTTTACCGGCTCCGTTCCCGTCGGGAAAGTGGTCATGGCCGCGGCAGCCAGGAATCTCACGCCGCTGACGCTGGAGTTGGGCGGCAAAAGCCCGGCTATTGTTCATGAGAGCGCCAATCTGAAAACAGCGGC
>CAYGNV010000063.1:0-12182 GCA_964351355.1 uncultured Smithella sp. | reverse complement strand
CATGAAGCTGATCAGCGCACGCTCCATGGCAGCGCCTGCCCCGCGATAAACCGTAAAGCGCGCTCCGGTGATTTTTGCGCCGCGTGCGAAATCCAGAATATTCAGGCTTTCGCCAAGCTCGAAATGCTGCTTGGGCTCAAAGCTGAAAACCGGTTTTTCGCCCCAGGTGCGCACAACCGCATTATCTTCCGCTCCGCTGCCTTGCAGCACGGATTCATGCTGGATATTCGGCACAATCATGACAAAGGCGTTGAGCTCTTCTTCCGCGATACGCAGACTTTCATCATATTCTTTTATCTTGGCCGATACGTCGCCCATCTTTACTATGAGCGCTGAGGCGTCCTCTTCCTTTTTTTTGAGAAGGCCCACTTGCTTGGAAACGCTGTTGCGCTCATTGCGAAGAGTTTCCACTGACTGTAAAATATCACGTCTTTTCGCATCTAAACCTAAAAAACGATCAAAATCAATCTTTTGGCCCCGGTCGCCCATTTTTTTCCGGACTAACCCGATATTCTGTCTTAAGTATTTAATATCCAGCATAAATTACTTTTAAGCCCTTTTGCGGATGATGCCTGCTAAAGTCAAAACGTCCTATCACCTTGGAATATTGAAGTCAATGATTTTGTCGGCTGAATCAATGCTAGGGGCGGGTTAACCTCTTTTTTAGCATATTGACGAGAGCATGAATTTCAGGGCTTTTCAGCAGGTAGGCACAGATAAAGAATGCGCCGGCTCCTGCGACAACAGTGCTGATCAGGTAAGTTAATCTTGTCTTAAGGCCGGCGTGGATATTCCACGGCATAAAATACTCAATCAGCCCGATTGCGCCCAGCATAATAACGGCAGATACGATAATTTTAAAAACAGACGTGTAAAAGGTACGGTCGAGGAATGTTCCGATTTTTCTTCTCAGGACAAACGCCAGAATCAAGACATTGACCGCGGCGGAGATGGAACCAGCCAGGGCAATACCATTGTGCTTTAAAGGGTACATCAAGACCAGACTGAAGAGCACATTCACAATCAGTGTGATGACGGCAGCTTTGAGCGGCCATTTGGAATCTTTGAGAGAATAAAAAGAGGAAATAAACACACGGAGAACCGAAAACGCCCAGAGTCCCAGGGCATAACAGAACAGAGCCTGGCCGGTATAGATAGCGTCCTGGGCGTCAAAAGCGCCGCGTTGGAATAAGACGGAGATGATCGGCAGGTTCAGCGCCATTAAAGCAACCATCGCCGGGATGGTTAAAAAAAGCATCAGCCGCAATGAAAAGGAAATGCTGGATTTTAACTCATCCATTTGACTTGCGGCAACATGCTTTGAAAAGCTTGGCAGAGCTGCCGTTCCGATGGCGATGGCAAAAATGCCCAGCGGGAATTCCATGATCCTGTCGGCGTAAAAAAGATAGGTGATAGAGCCGCTCGCAAGCGTCGAGGCCAGAATCGTTCCGATAAAAACATTAATGGTACCCACACCCGCGCCGAACATCGCCGGAAGCATCAACAGGCCTATTTGCTTAAGCCCTGGATGCCGCAAGTTGAATCGAAATTTAAATTTAACGCCAAATTTCAGCAAAACCGGCCACTGCATAGCCAGCTGCAACGCACCGCCGATCAATACACCCACGGCCAGCGCCGTAATCGGTTCGGCAAAGGTGTCGTGCAAAGCCAGCGCGGCCGAGATCATGGCGATATTTAACATCACCGGCGATAAGGCCGGTGCGGTAAAATGCCGGAAGGAATTTAGAATACCCATGCATAAAGCCACCAGCGCGATAAAAAAGATATACGGAAACATCAGCCGGTTTAAAAAAACAGCCAGCGCAAACTGCTCGGGTTTTGCAATAAAGCCGGGCGCAATCAGTCCGACAATCAAAGGCGACAGGAGAATGCCCAGCACCGATACAACAGCGAGGATGACGGATAAAATAGTAAAAGCATTTGCGGCCAGTTCAAGGGCTTCTTCTTTTGTTTTTTTCTGGAGGTACTCGGTAAAAATCGGGACAAAGGAAACGGTAAGCGAGCCTTCACCCAGCAGACGCCGGAGCATATTGGGTATGCGAAATGCCACCCAGAACGCGTCGGTCACCCAGCTTGCGCCGAAAAAGGCGGCGATCACCATATCCCGAATCACCCCGAAAACGCGGCTGACCATCGTGGCCGCGCCTACAATTCCGGCGGCCTTGGCCACGTTGACGTTTTCTGATTTTCCCGGCTGGCTTTCCATTTTAATTTCAGATCCCGCGTATTTTCAAGGGTTGTGAGATATTGATGCTTTTTCTTGTTGATTTTGTTTCGCGAATAAGCAGTTTCTCGGTCAGACATTTTGCCTTTCCTGACAATATTAAAACCCTTGCGCCCACTGAATTATCGTCTGAACAAGGAACAATTGCAGGAAGATAATGATCAGCAAAACGATCAGCGGCGCAAGATCAATGGGCAGATTGTGTCGGGGAATGATCCTGCGTATCGGCTCGAGCACCGGTTCAGTCACGCGATACAAAAAGATTACGATTTTATTCCCGGGATCGGGATTTACCCAGGATATCAGGGCGCGGGCGACGATAATCCACATATAAACCGTCAGGACGATATCAAGAACTTTCGCCAGTGCAATAATCAAATTACTGGTGCCGATGGTGAGCATAAAACCTCCGTTCCTTATGTTTTTTTTGCATGAAGCGCTTACGACAACGCTGCTGCAAAATTCCGTATCGCTTCATTAAACTCCGATGGTTTTTCTATCATGACCATGTGTCCCGCGCCTTCGATCAGGACGAGTTTTGCTCCCGTGATGCCGGCGGCGATCTCTCCCGACGAGGCAGGTGGCGTCATTTTATCCTCCGCGCCGCAGATGACCAGGGTAGGCGCGATGATTTTTTTGAGTTCCCCCGTCAGATCGAATTTACTGCAGGCCAGCATATCGCCGGACAAAACATCGATGTTGGCCTGGCCGAGGCTTGTGCGCAGGGCATCAAAAAATTTAGGACGGTTTTCTTTGGCCAGGGAAAATTTGCAGATCAGGTCCATAACGACTTCCGGTTGTTGGCGCAATCCTTCCAGAATATCGGGATTAACCGGCATGGTTAATCCGCCGCCAACGGCTACGACACCGCTTAGATCCTGCGGATATGTTGCGGCAAAACCAAGAACAATCGCCGCGCCCAGCGAATGGCCGATCAGTATCGGACGCTCCAGTTTTAAAACGCTGAGAATTTCTTTTAAGCCAAGGACATATTCCGGGATGAATTGTTCTCCGTGCCCGCCGGATTTTCCGTGCCCGGGGAGATTGACTGCGGCGATATTAAAGAACTTGTGCAGCTTTGAATATTGCTGAGACCAGGCGCTGGAATTGCCGCCGGAGCCGTGGATAAAAACAAGGCTTTGCGACTGCGCGCCGAAATCGCGCGGATTGATCCAGCAGGCCACTTTATTTTCTTTCACCTTGAAATACTTCAGCATCGATCATCGTCCTCCTGCGAATTGACTATCACAAAAGCAAATTTTTATGCAATGGAAGAATCTTTAATATTGTATTGACAGAATACGGGGAAAAAGTGCATGTATCTGCCATTATCGCGGAGGGATGAAAGACTATGTTTACAGGCAAGAAAGTAGCCATTATCGGAGGCGGAAAGATGGGCAGTATTCTTGCCCGGGGGATGATAACCCGCAAGATTCTTTCCGCGCAGAATATCACGGTGACGGATATTGATCCCGCGAGGCTCGATGATTTACGCTCTTCCCTGAAGGTGCAGGTTACCGCAGACAACAAAAAAGCGGTGAAGGATGCCGACATTATTATCCTGGCGGTCAAACCTCAGAATTTTCCGGAAACGCTGAAAGATATTCGTCCGGTCGCGACGAAGTCGAAAATTTTTATTTCGATCGCCGCAGGAATTACGACGGATTTTATTGAAAAGGCGTTATCCAAAACCCCGCGTGTTTTAAGGGTGATGCCTAATGTCGCCGCACTGGCGGGCGAAGGCGCCGCCGCCGTGGCCCGTGGGCATTTTGTTCAAAAAGACGACGTGCAATACGCCATGGCGATTTTTAACGCTGTTGGTCTCGCCGTGGAAGTGGATGAAAAACTCATGGACGCCGTGACCGGATTGAGCGGCAGCGGGCCGGCCTATTGTTTTGTGATGATCGAAGCGCTCGCCGATGCCGGTGTGCAACTGGGGCTTGCGCGTGATTTGGCAGAGAAACTTGCCGCCCAGACCATGCTGGGCTCGGCGCGCCTGTGTCTTACGGGCAAGCAGCATCCCGCGCAGTTGAAAAACATGGTGACCTCGCCGGGCGGCACCACCGCCGCCGGATTAAAAGTGCTGGAGGAAGGAAAGATTCGTGCAACGCTGATGGCTGCCGTGGAGGCGTCGGCGAAACGTGCGAAAGAACTGGCCGTCGCTTAAATTCGACAGAGAGCCACCCGATGCTTGCTGTGGAGAGCCTTAATCAAAAATTGATTAATTAAGAGACATTTTATACATAAAAAACGAAAAGGAGGATCATGAGTGATGTCGGAAAAAAGATGGTTTTCAACGTGTTCCTATTCCGTGCGGCTTGTCCTGCTTATTGGCGCTGCGTTCCTGCTTCTTTTATCGGGATGCGGCAGTGTTAAAAGTGTTCAGGCACCCGATAAAGAACAACCAAAAGCCGTAACAACAGCCGTGAATCAGGCCAAGGCTGCGCCGGTTGCCGTGGAGCGTGAGACTTCAGAAGGCATTGTGATCGGCGAGGAAAACGTCGCCACCCATACGAATTCCTGGAAAGCAATTCCCTACGCCAAGCCACCGGTCGGCGCGCTGCGTTGGAAGGTGCCTCAACCGGCTGAAAAACGGTCGCAACCGCTTAAGACCGACAAATTCTGTGAAATCTGTCCTCAGTATTTCGATCATGACCGCAACCCCGCAACAGCCCAAGTTATCCGTGGCAATGAAGACTGTCTGTACATGAACATCTGGTCTCCGAAAAACGCGACAGGCAACCTGCCGGTGTTTTTCTGGATTCACGGCGGCGGCAACAGCATTCAATGGCCGCTTCTGTCGCTGCAGGATGGCGGTATCTTAGCCAACCGCGGCAACATGGTTGTGATTACCGTCAATTATCGACTCGGGCACATGGGCTTTTTAAGCCACCCGGCATTGAAAACAGGAGATGCAGCGGGCGATTCCGGAAACTTTGCTATCCTGGATTTAATTGCGGCCCTGAAATGGGTGCAAGCCAATATTAAGAATTTCGGCGGCGATCCCGGAAATGTCACAATTGCCGGGGAATCGGCCGGTGGACAGAATGTCTTTTGTCTGGTTTCATCGCCAATGGCCCAGGGGTTGTTCCATCGCGCCATTTCGCAAAGCGGCGTCATTCGTCCGTCAACACCTCAGGAAGGCGCCGCACATTTCAATGGCATTCTGGCCAAACTGATGGTTAAAGAAGGCAAGGCCGCCGATGAAAAAACTGCAGCCTCCAGGCTGGCATCCATGCCTGCTAAAGATGTCGAAGCGTATATGAGATCCAAGACACCACAGGATTTCCTCGAGATGCATCCGGAGGGTAAAGCCGCGGGGATGATCCGGTTTCCGACAGCCTTTAGCGACGGCAAAGTTCTTCCCGTTGATTTTTACGCAGCTCTGGGATCGGGTGATTATAACAAGGTGCCAATGATTATGGGCACCAACAAAGAGGAGGTAAAACTCTTTTTGAGATCTTTTCCTCCCTTTGACGGTTGGCGTCAGGATCATTCCTTGTTTCAAGAACCTGCCAAAATGGAATTTTATGATCTGGCCGCTAAATATATGAGTGACGGCTGGAAGGTGATGGCCGTGGATCAGCCGGCTCGAATCATGCGGGACAATGAAGGCCAGCCCTTTATTTTCACGTATCAGTTTATGTGGGGCGCTGATGGGGCGAAGAACAATGTCATCAATCCGCCTTTTAATACCATCCTGGGCGCCTGTCACGCGATGGAAATTGACTTTGTTTTCGGAACGGAAAAAGCATCGCTGGGCGCGCTGGTTTTCAACGATAAAAATAAACCGGGCCGCGTTGCTCTGTCTAATGCCATGATGGATTACTGGTCTACGTTTGCCCGTACAGGCAATCCCAATAAGGAAGGTTCAGGCCTGCCCAAATGGTCGCCCTGGTCCAATATTCAGGGATTCCCCAAAACGCTTCTTTTAGATGCCGATCTGGAAAAAGCCAAAATTACCATGGGCAGAAGTGAATTGACACAGGAGATGATTGAAGCTGCCCTGAAGGCAGAGCCACGGCAGAAAGATGTTCAGCCCTTTTATAATGCCTCGCCTTACAAAAGGCGTTAAACGGAAAGATTACAGCAATTAAATTTTTTTTGCCCTGTCCAGGCAGGGTAAGTAAAAAGACAGAAAAGTGAGGATAAAAAATGGAAGTATCAGGGAAAATTATTATTGTTACAGGCGCGGCCTCCGGTATCGGCCGGGGGTTGTGTTTACGGTTTGCAAAGGAAGGCGCTAAAGCAATTATCGCGGCGGATGTTAATGAAGCGGGCGCTAAAGCCGTGGCCAATGAAGTCAAGGGTGAAGCCGTTGTCTGCGACGTGCGCAAGGAAGAGGATATCATCCGCCTGGTCAAATTTGCGGAAGAAAAGTATGGCGCCGTCGATATTTTCTGCTCTAATGCGGGAATCATTGCTATCGGTGGTTATGAAGTGGATAACGAAACCTGGCAGCGCATCTGGGAAATTAATGTGCTGGCGCATGTTTTTGCGGCGCGGGCGGTTTTCCCCGGCATGATCAAGCGTGGCGGCGGCGCTTTCATGGTGACGGCGTCGGCGGCGGGGCTTTTAAGCCAGATCGGATCTCTTCCTTATTCCGTCACCAAGCACGCGGCAGTGGGGCTTGCGGAAAGCCTGTCCATTACCTATGGCGATCAGGGCATTCAGGTGTTTGCCTTGTGCCCGCAGGCAGTCGATACGGAAATGACGCGCCAGGGCGGCGGCGTGGCGGCGGTGGACGGTTTGATGGGACCGGAGCAACTGGCGGATGCCGTCATGGAATCATTTGCGGCCGATGAATTTCTGATTCTGCCGCATAAAGAAGTCAAAACCTATATGCAGAGAAAAACGGCTGATTATTCCCGATGGCTTCAGGGAATGCGCAGGCTGCAAGAGAGGTTCTTTTCAGGAGCGCCTCTGAAAAAATAATCAGGAAGGTAAGAATTTATGGACGCCAAAGAGTTATGCGCATCAGTGGACAACCTTCGTGATCTGGAACAGGCTCTCCGGGAAAAGGACAGGGTGATCGCCATGGTTTACGCGTCCTGGTGTCCTTTTTGCCGAAGAGTCTTGCCCGTGTTTGAAAAGCAGGCGCGCGAAGAACAGCGTCATCTGCTGCTGGTGGCCGATGATGAGGAGCGCGTTGCCGATGTATATGGCATCGATGTTTTTCCGACACTGATCCTTTTTGAAAAAAGTCAGGTGGTAAAACGCCTGGACGGCAAACCCGGCATTGGTTTGAGCGATAAGCAGATTGATGATTTTATTCAGTCCTGCCCTCTGATATAAAGTTGACGAGATTTGGAATTCAATGCGTTTGGACATTGTAGTTAAATACTGCGGCGGTTGTAATTGTCAGATTGACAGATCACAGATCATCAGAGACATCGAAAACTCTCTTGAGACCGGTTATCAACTCACCACGGATATCTCCTGCGCTCCTTTTTTTGCCGGCATTTTGGTTTGCGGTTGCCCATCAGGGTGTGCTCAAAAGCCGGAACTTGCCGATTTAGCCGGGCAATGGATCGTGATTGCCGGTAAAACCGTCAATCTTCAGGAGTTTCCAGAGGATCAGTTGGCGGTGAGGGTCATTCAGAAAATTAAAAATAGATAGGCCTGCGATTTTTCATGCACTATGAATATCGTATAGAAAAAATAGTCTGACTATGGAATAAAATAATACTTGACAGTAAGACTATGATGGTTTAGGTTACGCCAAACTTGAAAAGGGTATGTTATGGCAGATCATGTCAAAACAAAAAGCAGAAAAGACCGCATTATGGATGCGGCTCTGCGCATCTTTGCCGAGAAAACTTTTCAAGAAGCGACCATCTCCGAAATCAGTAAAGAAGCCGGTGTTTCCGAAGCCACGATTTATGAATATTTCGGCACCAAAGAAGACCTTCTCTTCGCTATTCCCGAAAAAATATCCAACGATACGTTTGAAGAATCACAGCAGGTTTTGCCTTTCATCAAGGATGTGGAAGGACGGATGCGGGCAATCTTGTTGAGCTATGTCCTTCTCTATCAGAACAACCCTCATTATTCGGCACTGGTTTTGCTGCAACTCATGTCCAACAAGCGTTTCCGGCAGACAGCCGCTCATGCGGCTATCCGCCGTTCCGCCCACAGTCTATTGGATTGTATTCGCGATGGCATCGCTGACGGCACTTTCCGTAAAGACGCCGATGCCTATCTGATACGATCTATGTTGATGGGGACCATCGAACATCTTTTTATCCACTGGCACATGCAGGGAATGCCGAAGCGCGATAAAAATATGATGGAGATGCTCGATCCGTTTCTGGAAATTGTTTTATCCGGCATCCGGGCCAGGAAGGAAGAGACGGGGCTGACGCTTCACCTGAACCGGGAAGACGTCAATGTTCTGGGCAAGCTTCTTCAGCGCAAAGAAATATCGACGGAATCTGTAAGACAGAAGAATAACGTTAAAAAGAAACCCAATAAACAACAGGAAACATAAAAGAAAGGAGTAACACGAATGAGAACAAAACAGGATTATATCAAAGGGTTATCCAAGATGAAGCGGAACATTTACTTCGACGGCAATTTGATCGACCGTGACGATGAGTTGCAGATGGATTGCATCAACACCATCGGCACAACTTACGATGAGGCTTTGAAGCCGGAAAATCAGGATCTGTGCACGGCTATTTCTCACCTCACAGGGGAGAGGATCAACCGCTACACCCACATCCACCAGAACACGGACGACCTCCACAAGAAGCAGGACATGACCCGAATGCTCTGCCAGAAGGTCGGCGGCTGCATCCAGCGCTGCATGGGTATTGACGGCTCGAACGCCATTTACAATGTTTCCTATGAGGCCGACAAGCTAAACAACGGCGCCACCCAGTATCATGAGAACTTCAAGAAGTGGTTGACACGCTTCCAGACAGAAGATCTTATCGGCTGCTGCGCCCAGACGGATACAAAGGGCGACCGGCTGCTTCGTCCCGCCGACCAGCCTAACCCCGGTTCCTATGTGTATATCAAGGAGCGTCTGAAGGACGGGATCATCGTTGAAGGCTGCAAGGTCCATATCTCCGAGGCCTCCGTGGCCGATGAAGTTCTTGTCGTCCCCACCAGGGCACTTCGTCCTGAAGACAAGAATTATGCCGTAGCTTTTGCCGTACCGGGCGATTGGGATGGTCTCAAACAGGTTACGACGATCCACAACCTCCGCCCGCGAACCCACTACAAGCGCGGATTCCAACCCGGCGCGACGGATTCTTACATGATCTTCGATAACTGCTTCGTGCCCTGGGAACGGGTCTTTCTGGCCGGCGAACATCAGCACGGCGGCGCCTGTGCGCTCCTCTTCGCCCTATTCCATCGCCATTCCTACTCAGGCTGCAAACCGGCTATCGGCGACGTGATTCTCGGAACGGCAGCCCTGGCCGCTGAAGTTAATAATATTCACAAAGAATCCCATGTCCGTGAGAAGCTGGCCGAGCTTATCATGACCACCGAATTGGGCTATGCCGCCGGTTATACGGCATCCGACCTGGGCAAGCCCGAGGTTTATATTCCCGGTGTGGGTTTTGTTCCTTACGGCCCCGGTTCCTACATTCCGCATTCCATTTACTGCAATGTCGGTCGTTGTCTGTCCGGTGAAGCGGTTTTCCGTGAGGCGGAGATTCTCTGCGATATCTCGGGCGGTGTGACGGCAACATTCCCCCACGAGGCGGATTTCGCGAACCCGGAGACAGGTGAAGCGCTCCTGAAATACACGAAGCGCAATCCGAAGATGGCTGCTGAAGATCAGGCTCAGTTCTGGAGATACCTCGGGGACGGTCTCTGTTCTGCCTCCGGCGGCATCGCGAACGTCGGCAACTACCATGGCGGCGGTTCGCCCATTATGGAACAGATTGCCATCACGACCCAGTACGATATCGAGTCCCGCAAAAAGCTGGTGAAGTATATTGCCGGCATGAGCGGCGGTGATCGGGAGGCCTTGAGCCCCGTGGCGAAAAAAGCTAAGAAATAAATTAACCCATCATCTCACCTAAAAACCCTTCCCACCTTATCTTCCGGGCGGGAAGGGTTTTATCCTAACAAAGAAAGGATTCTTGCTATGTTTGATATGTCTAAATTTTCCTTAAAAGACAAAGTAGCCATTGTCACCGGCGGCAGCCGCGGCATTGGCCAGGCTATCGCTTACGGGTTTGCCCAAGCAGGAGCCAAAGTTGTCATCACCAGCCGCAAAGCCCAGGATCTGGAGGCGACTGCTTGCGAGATGACCGCCATCGGCTGTGAAGTATTGGTGGTTCCCGCCCATCTGGGCAAGATAGAAGAAGTCCAGCGGGTGGTGGATCTGGTCATCCAGAAGTTCGGACGAATCGATATTCTGGTCAACAACGCAGGGGCAAGCCCCGCAATGGCCTCCGTGCTCGATACGGATGAGCGCCTCTGGGACACCATCATGAACTTGAATCTTAAAGGCGTTTACTTCATAAGCCAGGCTGTGGCCAAAATCATGAAGAAGCAGGGCGGCGGAAAAATCATCAATATTGCCTCCATTGACGGTTTCAATCCGGAACCGGGTGTCAGCGTCTATTCCATCTCCAAAGCGGGCGTTCGCATGGTTACCCGGGCTTTTGCCATGGAACTAGCCCGGGATAACATCCAGGTCAACACCATTGCCCCCGGTCCCATCAGCACCAAGATGATGAATTCTCATTGGGCGCATTTGTCACCCGAAGAGGCGCAGAAACAAAAAGATGAGCTGTGCAAGCACCTGCCCACCTGCCGTATCGGCGAACCGGACGAAATCGCCGGCGCCGCCATCTATCTGGCATCCGAGGCTTCCAACTACACCACTGGAACGGAAATAGTGATTGACGGCGGCCTGCTTCTGGGTACGCATTTATAACAGCGCCGACCGTTTTTCTAATGACCTGAAATTAGCGATGCGCCGCCCGCGGGCGGTGCATCCCATTTTTTTTCTGCAAAGGAGATCGTCCATGAAAACCCTCGAGCATTTATTATCACCGATCAAAATCCGTTCACTGACAATTCCCAACCGGCTGGTGATGCCCCCGATGGGTACGGCCCTCGGCAATCCTGACAGCACGGTCAGTGAAGCGAACCTGGCTTATATCAAACGCCGGGCGGAGGGGGGCGCCGGGCTCATCATCACCGAGATCACAGAAGTGCATCCTCTGGGATCCGCGGGACCCAGATGCATTGCCGTCTGGGATGATAAATTTATTCCCGGTCTCGCCAAGCTTGCTGATGTTGTTCATGCCCAGGGGAGCAAAATTGTCATGCAGCTTCACCATACGGGTCGCGAGAATTATCTGCTTCAGCGGAAGAAGAAGGCTATCGGCCCTTCGGCTATCCCGAGCTATATCTTTGGTTTTCTGGGGGCGCCACTTGAGATGACGCTGGAAGATATCGAGGAGACCATTGCAGCATTTGGCAGTGCGGCCGTTCGGGCAAGGAAGGCAGGATTTGATGCCGTGGAGCTCCACGGAGCACATGGCTATCTCCTCATGCAGTTTCTCTCGGCCAACAGCAATCAGCGAACGGACAAATATGGAGGCGATTTCCGCGGCCGTTCCCGCTTCATGATTGAGTGCCTCGAAGAAACGCGCAAGCAGGTAGGTCCTGACTTTCCTATATCCATTCGGATTTCCGGCGAGGAATGCATCAAGAACGGCTATACCATCGCTGACATGCAGACCATCATTCCCGATTTCGTAAGTGCCGGCGCGGACATGATCAATGTCTCCTTTGGCACACACGGCAGCCCCGAGGTGAATATTGATACGCCGAACCCGAGCGCTCCCATTGAATACGACCCTGGCTTCAAAGCCCATCTGGCCCGGAAAATCAAAGAGGTGACAAAAGTTCCCGTGATCTCCGTCGGGCGCTATGTTGATCCGTATGCCATGGACGAAGTGAT
>CAYGNV010000062.1:5312-12323 GCA_964351355.1 uncultured Smithella sp. | reverse complement strand
ATTCCGATATCATTGACTACGTAACCTTCGTCTCAACGGGTAATGCCGTTGATTTTGGAAATTTGACGGCTGCGCGAATATTTTTGGCCGGTTGTTCATCTTCAACTCGCGGACTCTTTGGCGGCGGCTTTACTACAGTTAACTTCAACATTATCGACTATGTAGCCATCGCCACAACGGGGAATGCTACTGATTTCGGCGATTTAACAGAAGAGAAGTACGATATTGCGAGTTGCTCATCTTCAACCCGTGGATTGTTTGCAGGTGGGTACACCACTTTAAATATCAACGTCATCGATTATGTAACCATTGCCACAACAGGCAATGCAGCTGATTTCGGCGACTTGACTGTGATACGAAAAACGCTTTCTGCTTGCTCATCTGCAATCCGTGGTCTTTTCGGCGGCGGTTATAATGGCACAAATAATTTTAATGTCATCGATTATGTAACCATTGCCACAACAGGCAATGCCGTTGATTTCGGGGATTTGACTGCTACGCTGAGAGCGCAGGCCGGCTGTTCCAACGGCCACGGAGGACTTTTCTAAATGGATTTAATTAAACGCGAATTATCCGGCTTGCCGGAACAGTATCAAACCATGCTGGACCGGATTCAAAGTAATTTTCCGGCCATTGCAAAGGCCACAAAGAATTTCAACAAGTCGCAAAGCCAGTTCATGGACAATATGCTTACCGTCACGCAACCGACCGAACTTAGATCCGCCCGGCAGATCCTGGCTGAAATAAACAAAGCCAAGATGGCCCTGGATGAGGCGTATTTCAGTATCCGGAAAAAGCAGGTCCAGATTAAGCGAAAGCGCGAGGAAGCCGACGAATTGGCTGACATCGAGGCAGAGGAACTGGAATCCCAAATCAGAAGCTCCATGGGCTACGTGGAGGGGGCGATCCGGAAGATATCGGCCTTCATGACCCAATATCAGAACATCCTCAAGAAGTATGGCAAGGAAGAATTCACCGAAGCGGACTTTGAAGCCGATGAAGAACGCTACCACATCATGAAAGCCTTTGAGCAGGCCCTTTGTGCGGCCAGGTCCCACGGGGGCGTGGTGGATGAGGGGAATCACATCTATTTCTTTCAGATCGGGATTTCCGGTACGGCGGCCCAGGTGGAGGTTCGAAATTTCCTGACTGTAGAGGGAAAGATCGTGGAGGCTGGAGCCATGCCGCCCCATGACATGACGGTGAAATGGCTTCATACCATGGCCGAAAAATACGCCGGTTGCGCCACGGAATATGCCCGGCGCAAGGGCATGAGTTTGGTGGATGGCCAGGCATTGCTGGGGGTGGGATTATAAATGCTGTCTCAGCATCCCATATCCGGAGCGCCGATTGCCGGGACAGATGATTCCGGAACTTCCGGCCCTCAAACCTATCAGCTTTCTATCGAAGAGGGCATAGGTTTTCTGGATTATGTTGCCGAAAGAGTGCCGGATACTTTTGATGACAGCATAGAGGAGTCCATTGGTTTTGAGGATTTGAACAAGAACGCTTTCGTGTTTAAGCTTTCTGGAGTTCCGGATGGTGAAGGGCGGATCTCTTTTTCCATCATGCTTTTGCCAACGGAAGAAAAACCCGCGCCATCTGTCACGATTTATTGGGGTGATGGTAGCAACGATGTCATTTCCAGCTCTGCTTATGATACTTGGGATTGGGTTTATACTACTTATGTCGGCTCAGGTCCATTCACGATTACCATGACAGGGGATCTTGATTGTGTAACCGGATGGAAAACTTCGGTTATAGAAGTTTGGTCAGACCCATATCCCAGCACACTTTCATTCCGGCTTCAGGATTTATCCTCTCTTGAAAATTTAATCGAGCTTGGAGCGCATCAAGTTGCCGGTTTGGGGTCCACCATGACCGGAGTGCTGGGCGATCTTCTTGATTTTCCGAACCTCCAAAGCTTTTATCTCGAAAATCTTTCTACATTGACTGGTGACTTAACGCTGCTGAACAGCTTCACCAACGTAACCGGGTTTTATATCGAAGGCGCCGACTTATCCTATACGCCGGGCCTTTTGCCGACATACATAAATTTCGCATTGCCATTCGGGCAGTTTCCCGGGTGTCGTGATTGTGGGCTCACGGCAACGGAAGTCAGCAACATTGTTATTGATCTGAATGCAGCCGGTTGCAGCCTCGGGAACTTTGATTTAACAAGCAATGGATTTATTACCTCAGATGGCCTTGCAGCTCGCGCGGAGCTAGTGGGGAGGGGTTTTTTTATTTGGGTGGATGGTGTGGCTGAAGTCGATGATGCAGGCCTTATTTTTTCTGATTATTCGGTCTGGAATTTCGGGTATCAAAAGATCATTGCGGAAACCATCATGATTTTTGATGCCCCTGGATTCGGTTTCCACCTTCAAATTGCTGAAAGCCTGGGGGTCGCGGAGCAAATCAAGGAAATTCTGGCTGTTCTTGCCAATGATTTTTTAATGCTTGATCCCTGTCTCTTTTCAACATGGAAGGGAAGCCTGGCAACCGGGTCCGGCATTTCTCTTACCGAAACATCCTCTTTCGGGAAAATGTATGCAGATCTTATTGCCGAGGGCATGGGGCTTGCCGACATTACCAGCTTTTCCTTTCAGCTTTTAATCCTGGATTCTTTGGTGTGCAATTCGGCTGTTGAAGCGGCTGCGCTTTTTCAGCGACAACTCGCAGAAGCCTTGTCCTTGACCGATTCAGCCTTGAGGGCGTGGGAAAGCCTTGTTTCTGACGCTTTCAATGTGGTTGAATCGGCATCGTTTATCTATGGTGTCATGGCAACGGTCCAAGAATCGGTTGGCCTGGCCGGGGCTTCTTCATATTTATTATTCGCCAATGAGGGGGTTAATGAAAGTCTTCACTTTCAATCATCCATCGGAATGCGGTCAATCCTTGGCGCGATCATCCAAGACGCCTTGGGGCTGTTCTGTTCTGTTCTGATTGATGGTGAAGTTTGGGAATGCTGGGTACTGAACACGAACAAATTTCATCCCTCTGTTTATTCAGGCTTTGATTTCAACTCGTATGCCATCTCCGAGGGCCGCGCCTATGGGGCGAAGGAAGACGGAATCTATGAACTGACGGGTGACAATGACAGTTCATCCTCTATCCGATCCGGGGTAGCTTTCCCGGAAACGGACTTCGGGACCGTTTCCGAGAAACGATTCAGAAAAGCATACCTTGGGATTGCCGGGGGTTCTCCTGTTCTGAAAGTCGAAAACGAAAACGATTATGGATTTTATGGAATTGAAAACGATAAAACCACGATCAATAGAAGCCTGCACGGCGAAAGATGGGCCTTTTCGATTCTTGATTTCGATGAATTGGAGTTTGTCGAACTGATCCCTGTTGTTCTTTCAAGGAGGCGGGGATGACGACTTATGAATTGTCAATAGATGAGCGGTTTTCGGGCGTTGACCTTTGTGTTTCCGCAAATTTCACTCAAGATGTTGTTTCGGAAAACCTTGTGGCCATAGACCAGAATAAATTCGGTTTCCACGTCCCGATAGCGGAATCACTCTCCATCAACGAAACGCTTCATAACATCCTGACAATTCTTGCTTCTGATGAATTGTTTCTTCACGGGGCTGTTATTTCAAATTGGAAAGGAGTTGAAAGCGCAATTTCCGAGATCCGGGCTTCAGACATTCCGGCTATGATCAAAGGCTTTCATGATCTGATCGATGAAGCCCTTTCCATGGAAGACTTTTCAAAGTACGCTTTTCAGCTTTTGATTATTGATTCCATCCTTTGCGCTTCATCCACTGAAGCAAAGGCCCTTTTTTATCGGCAGATGGAAGAATCTCTTTCCCTTTCAGACGAAGCCTTGAAGGCATGGGAAAAGCTGATTTCCGAAACCTTTGATATCATTGAAGCCGCATCCCTGGCGGTCAGTCATATCGCGTCGATTGCCGAAGCCCTAAGCGTTTCTGATGCCGCTTCGCCATTGGTATCTGTTCATGCCACTCTCGGTGAAAGCCTTTCATTCACGCCCGTATTATTCTTAAAATCTGTTCTGGGAGCCTTGATTCAAGACGCGCTCGGGTTCTCCGGGATCGTGGTCATTGACGGGGATGTCTGGGAATGTTGGGTTCTGAATTCCAGCAAGTTTTTCCCTTCCATCTATTCAGGGTTTGACTTCAATTCCTATGCCATTTTTGAGAACCGGGCTTACGGGTGCAAATCGGACGGTATTTATGAACTGGCCGGGGAAACGGACAGCGGGGACACGGTCCATACCGGTCTGGTAATCCCTGAAACAGCTTTCGGGGTGACCAATAAGAAACGGTTCAGGAGGGCTTTACTCGGGATCGTTGGCGATACTCCGGTGATAAAGGTGGAGAATGAAAACGACTATGGGTTTTATCCATTGAACGTGAACGAAGTCACAATCAACAGAAGTTTGTCCGGGAAAAAATGGAATTTTTCCGTTCTTGATTTCGAAAAGCTTCATTTCATTGAACTTTTTCCGGTGATCTTGACGAGGTGAATATGGGAACCATTGATGAAAATGCCCTTTGGTTTAAAGGCAAAAGGCAGGTGATCACAGAATATGAGCAGGGTAGGGAATCCGTTCTGTCTACAATTGCGGGTCAATCGTTTTGCAGGATGCCGGGTTTTGTTAAAAAGGTCTTAACCAACCTCGAACTCGGAACCAAGGAAAAACTCTCCGCTCTGAACTATGACATCCTGCAATCGATCATCGAACGGGAATTGAAACAATCGGGGTTAAGCTATGATATCGCTTACCGCCAGGCTGTGGTGAGTTGGGAGCTGGAACGCCAGGGTCTTCTTGATGCCCTGGATAGAGAACTGGCAGAAATGAAACGCTCTCAGGCATTCACCGAAGAAGAATTGAGCCGGATGGAAATTGAAATCGGGCTCCGGGCCCTAGTGGTTGAAGCCGCAAAACTGGCCTTTTCTCAAACCGAGGAAGAATACAAGCGAAGGGATGTTACCGCGGATTCAACCGTGAACACCTCAGAAACCACCCTGATCAATGAAAAACTCTTCACCGCTCAGAAGCGTTTAACCCTGGTCAGTCTTTTGGAAGAAATCCTTGCCGCTGAACAGCGGATACTTGACGCGGAAACGGCCAATATTGCCCTGGAAACCGACCTGGTTGAAGCCAAGGGCGAATTGATTGCAAAAGAGGCCACCAAGATACCTCTTATGGTGGATCTGGCCGCACAGAAGACCCTGCTGGCTCAGTCGATCATTGACCGGATCGAGCATGAAAGGCAAATCCTTCTTCTGGCGCTGGAAAGGGCTTTTCTGGAAAGGGATAAAATTGACGCCGGGCTTTCCGTTATGGCCGCTGAAACAGCCCTGAATACTTTGCGGCGGACCCTGAACGATGCCAAATTCCATCTCTCCATCCTGAAATCCAACAACATGATTGCCCTGGAAAGCCAGGCGAACAGCAATAAAACGGTCATCATGACCGAAACGGAAGAAGCCCAGGACGTTTCACTGAACGGTGAGGCGGCGGCTATTGATCAGGTGCTTTCCATCAATGTTCAGGAAAACAATATCGCGCATCAAACCGAGCGCGAAAGTTCAACCCGGATGACCGAAGAACACAGGAAAGAAATCGTTTATACAACGGATGATACGGTCAGGCAGATAGAAGAATCCGCCGAAATATCCGTCAACCAGGATATCACAGCCAGTTTAACCCACCTTTTTCTTGCGGAGTAACCATGAGCATAGAAGCTTTCAACAGGGCGATGGTCAGGGAGCTTGCAGTATTGCGGCCTTTCACTTCGAACAATCTTTTTTTCAATGCGGATGACAGAACCGAAAGGGCTATCATCCTTGGCCTTTATGCAGGCGTTTATAAGCATGGCCACAATTACCTTGAAGTGATCGAAGCGGAGCAACTTCAGGCCATCATTGACGAATTCATTCAAAACATGGCGCAGCTTTCCAATGAAAGCGCAAAACTTGTCCTTGAAATGGCCGCAAAAAGGTATCTGGCTTCCATTGACCAGCAGATTTTTGATGAAAAAGTCAGGACGAAGCAGAACAGCCTTGATTCTGAAAATCAAAAATGGGATTCCCGGATTGCCGCGCTGGAAGCGGACAGAGAGGCCCTTGAAACCCTGCGTCAAAGAACCCTTCTCTTGGAATCCCAGGCTGTCAACCGTGTGAATGAAATTTCGGCCCAAGTCCTGAATGAGCAATACACACAATCTGAACTTGATAACGAAGAGGTGAGAAAACAAATTGAAGTGGCCAGGGCTGAATTGCGGGTTTTGCAGTCTGCGAATCGGGGCCTTGAGATCCAGGCACAAATCAATGATGCTGCTTTCCAGCTTTACGCGGTTGACGCGGATATCGCCGGGTTGAATGCCCAAGTGGCCGGAACCCAAGCGGACATTGCCCGGAACCGGAGGGTTGAAGAAGAGCTTGCCATAGAGCAGCAAAAGAATTCCAATCTTGAATATGAAATTGAGCAGGAAACCCAGGCCAAGCTTGATGACATTGAAAGCCACCGGCAGTTGATTGAGGATGAAATTGATTCAATCGATGATTTGGAGGCCCAGGAAGCCCTTGAACAGGCTCAAAAAATTGAGAGCTTGAATGTCGATCATGACGCCAAGCTGAAAAACATAGAGCTTTCTCAAGAAGAAAGCCTTTTCCGATCCGAAATGAAGGTCCGCTCCCATGCCAACGATATCCCCTTTGTTACACAGAACAAGGTGACTACGGAAAAGAAGGATTCAGATGAAACGATCCTCATAAAAAGAAGGATATGGGCAAAAGATGATATTGTTGACGCTCACATTGAAGCCGCCGAATTCATTGCCCATGCAAACATAGCGACAAGCCTGCTTCATAAGATTGGCTCAGAATGAAATTTGACATAGAAAAAGTATTGAACAAGGCTGCGGTTTCGATTCCCAAGGGCGTTATGCCTACCTCTGGTTTGACGCAGAGAATCAATCAGTTGCGAAATCTCACCCGGGCCGGTTTAACGGAAAATTCCGTAACCATGATCGA
>CAYGNV010000062.1:0-5212 GCA_964351355.1 uncultured Smithella sp. | reverse complement strand
CCGACGGGTTTGAAATAGAATCCGACATGATGCCGGTTGCAGGCGGAGAATTCTTCCCCCCGGTCCATACCAACGGGAATAAGTGCATCGGGCTTCATCTTTATGAGAATGGCTACCAGAATAAGAGCCTTGGACGGGTTGAATACCCTGCTGATAACTTGGGTGAGGATGTCCTTCCTCATCTTTGGATGAGGTATTATGTGAAGGCAGAAGATACCTGGCCGGTGCCCGGTGAGTTTATCGGGCTTCTTTGCAAACCCCTAAGTATTCCCCCTCATGTCTGGTGGTTTCAGGAGACTTCGCCTTTTCTGGTTTCCGGGAATTGGTTTGAAACGTCCTGCTATACGTCCGGGATCATTACCGAGGTATTGGACCCGGAAGAGGATGAAGCCTTTTGCCGGTACAAAATCAAAGTGCATGGGGCTGAAATCGTTTTGGCTCCATCTGATTTTTATGAGTATGCCGTGGGTGAGAGGGTTGCCATCATTCGCTCAACGGTGACGGGTGAAAACGGTTTTTCATGGCTTGACCTTGCGGCCCTGGAAGCCTCGGAAGTTTTGAATTTAAACATGTTTATCGCGCCGGTATCTTTTTATTTGGAAGGAGGGATTTAATATGGCTTTGGACAAGAGTTTCATCAATGAAGTTCTCAGAATGGCTCAGAGGGAGGGCGAGGCGAGACGCAGAGAGAAAAAGACCCTCCAAAATGTTGCAGAAAATCAATCACGATTGGACCGAGATAACGCCATTTGGGATGTGAAGCAGGATCGGGATCATCAAAAACAACTGGAGTCCATGCAGCAAACCGGGCGTGAAAACCTTGAACGGATGCAGCAGACCGGGGCCTTGAATGTAGCAAAGGTCAACGCCGATGCAGCAACCAGGACCAAGGCGAATGCCGGTGCCTTTACCCCGAACCAACTTGCGGACCTTCGCCGGAACTCGTTAAACGATGCTCGTGAGGAAATCCTTGGAATGGCCGATGCCAACGGGAATATTCCGAACCCCATGTATTTGAATAAAGACGGGAAGCCCGTGGCCGGGCAACCTCAATTTCTGGATCAGTCCGGGGTTCAAGAGATGATCAACCGGAGATCGGAAGAGCTTTATGGTGGATACACTGCCGGTTTAATGGATCAGGCTCAAGGTCAACAGTCTGCACAGAACCAAGTGCCGGGAAACGTGCCAGCGCCTCAAGAAGAACAACTCAGGGGATTCACCGGGCTGAACGCGGGAAATGATGAGTATCAGAAAAATATTATCCGCTCCATGGTGAATGCCGAAGGCCAGGCAGGTGGAAGTTTTAAGAAGTTCACCATGAACGGGGCTCCTGCACCGACTTTACCCCCCCCAGCGGCTGTTTCCAATCCCGTGAATATACAGGAACCGCCTTCCGGGGGCATAGCTCAAAAAACCAATGAGATCGTAACCGCGGATAAAGCCGCACAAACCGCCGTGCAACCCGTTCCGCAATCTCTTTATTCAAGATTCATGAAACCAGCGATGCAGGGGATAAAAACTCAGGTCGGAAATCTTCGGGATGTCATGTCATATCATGGCGATTCCGTGCCTGAATCTGTGACCAAAAAGAAAAAGCCCTTCACTATTCCGACAACGGCACTGACGAACCAAGAGATTATGGCCAGAAGAGGGAATAAGCCCATAGACAGGGCCTTTAACCTGTATTCAAGATAAGGGAATAAAGCATGGGTCTCTTAGATTATCAAAGCACTTATACCCCCCCGAAAAAGAAATCCTTTTATGACGACGATGAAACCAAGGTTTCCCCGGATCTGAAAGAAGCCTTCACTGAGGGGAAACGGGTTTTACAGTCTCAGATTGAACGAGTCGGAGAACCCCTCATGCCCGTCTCCAGGGAGCAGATTGTTGAAATGGGCAAGGCCGCCATTAAAGACCAAAGGGGTTATGATTTCTTTGGCGGCGCAAAGGAGTTGGCCAAGGGCCTGCCCAGGGTTCCCGTTCACATGGTAGGAAAGGCTGTTGAGACGGTTCAGGGCCAGGCCGGGGCGGATGTCGTCAATCCGGATTTTTTCGAAAGGATTTCTCAAGATATTCGAAAATGGGAAGCTGATAGACAGTCTGAAATCGGTGAAAAGTACAAGGACCGGAAATTCCTTCCAGGGATCAAGGTCTCTGATGTTGGAGCCTTGCCGGAAAACCTTGCTTATTCCTTGAATTCTGCCGGGGCCGGTATCAGTGCTGGCATGGCCGCATCGGCGGCGACCGGCGGGAATGCGGCAGCCGGGTATCTGGCCGGTATGACCACGGCGGGGGCGGTTGCCTACAGTGGAACGGCTCATGATTTCATGAGAGAGATTTTAACCGAATTCGATGAAGGGCTGAAGGCCGAAAGAGGGGCAGGGCTCACGGCGGAAGAGCAAGACGCCATAAAAAGAAAATTCGAAAAAGAAGCCACGGAAACCGGTCTTTGGGAAGCTTTGCCGGAAGCTATCGGCGGCGGGATCGGGTTCAAGATCCTTACGGCGCCCTTGAAGGGTGTCATGACCAAAATGCTGGGAGAAAAACTTGGTCAAAAGGCCACCACGAATATTCTTGCCAAAATCGCCGGGAGCCAGGCCGAAGAGTTGACCACGGAAACCATCACCCAGATGGGTCAGAATGATGTTCGGGCCAGGGCCGGTCTGGAAGGTGGTAAGGAAACGGATTGGACAAGCGGGGAGGATTGGTTTGAAGCCCTGAAAGAAGTTGCGCCTCAAACGGTTTTACTTTCCGCCATCATGGGCGGGACGATTGCCGGGGGAAATCGAATCCATGACAACCGCAAAATCAGGGCCTTGGATAAGGCCATAAGGGATGAAGAATTTAAGAATATTCCAGACGGGGAAATCGGCAATGAGATTTTAACCCGAACCCGTGATTATGCTCTTGAGCTGCAAAAGGCCAGGCCGAAGGAAAAACGGATTCAAAATGCCGTTGAAAAATTGAACCAGGAAATCGCTTTCCGGCAAAAGGGCGGCGAGGCCGTTCTTGAAGAAACCGGGGAGCCCAAAGATCCGAAGAGAATCTTTGTTGCAGAAACCGGGAGAAAGGTTGAATCCGGTGAAATCGGAATTGAAGAACTTCATGTCCTGAAAAAAGACGCGAATGTTCAGGCGCTGGGGGTTGATGACGACCTGAATAAATTGATTATTGAAAAAAAGGGGGAGGCCCTTGCGCAGGTTGAACCGAGTTTTGATTCCGGGGGCAGGGTTGCGCCCGTTTCGACATCTCCCAGGGGAGTGGGTGCCGAGGAACTTACAAGAGAGCCCGAACAACAAGCCTTGCCGGATCAGCCATCCGAGGTGGAAGAGCCCCAGGCCTCCGTACTGGATCAAGCGCCCGGGAGCGATGTAGAGGGTCTTATCAGATGGTCCGAAGAATATACCCGGAGGTTTGACCGGAAAAGTACGGCCGCTAAACAATTCAAGGGGTTGATCAATAAGGCAAGGACCGGAGACCCTGACGCCGTGGAAGCGCTTTGGAGCAATTTCTCTTTTACAACCGAATCAGAAACCGGCAAGAAACCGGAAATCCCCGAAGAAATTTCCAGGCTTGCGACTTCTAAAGAAGGTTCCCAAATTGGGAACATTGAAGAAGAAATCTTTGTCCGGGCTCCTTCACAGTCTGAAAAGATTGGTGGAAAGGCCAGACAGAACGGCTTTAACAAGGGGATGGAAGATGCCCCGGAAGGGTATGAGAAGGTTTACAAGCCCTATGGGGCTCAAGGAGCTGGATATTATTATGCGAGAAAAGCAGAAGTCTCCGTTAACGATATCTCCCAAAATCCGCCAGAAATCGTGAACGCAGAAACAGGCGGGGACAAGCAGGGACAAGCGGGGACAATTGAAAAAACGCAGGCCCCGCCTGTGCTTGACGCCGAAGCAGGGACAAGCGGGGACATTATCCCGGGGACAGAACCGCCAAGGTTCGCCGGAGAAGTCTTCAAGCATTTTACATCCCCGGAAGCGAAGAAGGCACTTGAAAGCGGCAAGGGCTTCGATTTCTCAAAAAAACCCATCCACGGAACCGGGAGCTTGGACGATGGTCCCAAAACAGGCCGATTTGCCGGAAATAGAATTTATCTGTCCATGGAGGATGATGTTTGGTCAAAAAAATCAAGGCGAGAGGGCGAAGACCAGACCGTTGATATAACCGATAAGAACATGGAGAGCCTGAAGGCGCAGGGCGCTGAATTCTTTTTTAACTATGACAGCCAGAAATGGCAGGCCAAAGTCGGGGCAAAGGTTGTAGCGGATGATCTGGATTCGGTTGATTTCCGACTTTCCAAGGATGCCAAGGTGAAGGTGATTGATTCTGAACAGGCTTTAAGGGACGCCGCCGAGGAGGTCAAGCAGGCCCCGAGAGACAATGCCGTTTTTTGGGATAAGCTTGCTGAAAAATACGATGCTGTTGCCCTGGTGAACGTCCAAAAGATTGCGGATGAGACCGATAACAAGTTTTTCCGGCAAGCCATGGGGGATCAAATCATTGTCCTTAATCCCGGCAAAGCCACGGTTGACAAGGGGGCCCTAGTTCCGAAAACAGAAAAGTTAACTGAAAAAACAGAACCAACAATTAAGGATTCCTTAACAGTTCAGCCGGAAACCATAAAGCCACCCGCGCCACAAAAAGAACAGCCAAAGCCATTGACCAAAAAAGAAAAAGCTCTGGCTGAATACAACACCTATGTTTCCAGTCTTACAGAAGACCAAAAGGCCACCGTCAAGGACCTGATTATTGATAACCCTGAAACTGCAAGTATGCAGGTATTAAAAATCAAGAATGCCTTGAATTCAAAACTGAACCCGAAAGGCTTGACGCAGAAAGAACAGGAGATTGTCGATAAAAGGGCCGAGGAACACAAGACCAGGCGTGATGAGGCCATGGCGGAATATCAAGGGATTGTTGCAGGCCTGGATGACGCTCAAAGGGAATTCCTTGGGGACCTCATAAAAGAAACCCCGTTGAGCCCGATTGCCCAGGTTCGAAGGGTTAAAGCGGCCCTCGCTAAAATGCCGAAAAGTGAAGTTGAAAAACCCGAAGTCGCCACGAGAGACAGCACCATCCCGCAGCGATGGGACAGGTTCAGCCCAGGAGGGAGAAAAGGCCTCTTAAAGGATACTGTTTATAGGGACCAGGGAAATTATCTCGTTCAGCTTGCATGGAAGGATCTCAGTGACGTAGTTCGGGA
>CAYGNV010000061.1:0-12510 GCA_964351355.1 uncultured Smithella sp. | reverse complement strand
TTTACATGATCGATTAAAGTCAGCCAGACAAAGGGAACGGCAAATTCTTTTTCAATTCCGTTAAACAGGACTTCAAAAAGGCCGGCAATGGTTTCGGCAGATGAAACATCGTCCTCAATTTTACTGAAACGAGCGGCAATGTCTTCGTTAATGCGCTGAATGTCTTCTTTTTTATCCATCAGAATTTCCCTTCCCACCGGGCGTAGATAACCGCGTGATCAGACGGCTTTTCGGCAAGACGTGTCGCCAGATCAATTGTACAGCTCACGAATTGAGCGGCTGGTGTTTTCGTTGCCAGAATATGATCAACCCGCCAACCCAGATTGCGGCTAACGGAATCGCGGACGCGATAATCAAAAAAAGTATATTGCCCCGGTTCATCGGGATGATGCTTACGGAAAACGTCCGTAAGCCCCCATGAGAGGACGTCTTCGTAGGCCTTCCAGACTTCCGGATTAAAAGAAACATGCCCCAGAATCCGCTTGGGATCATGGACATCAATTGGATCGGGCGCGACGTTGAAATCGCCGCACAGAATTAATTTCTGTTCCGGCTTGAAATTCTTTTGCAGGTATTTTTTAAGGCGGCTAAGCCAGGCCAGCTTATAGGCAAACTGCGGACGGTCCACTTCCTGCCCCTGAGGCACATAGGCATTTAGAATGACCATGTCATCAAACTGCGCTGCCATGAAACGGTCGGGATCAGCCGGTTCATCGTCAAGACCAAGGGTGACTTTTTGCGGTTTTTGGCGGGAAGCAATGGCCACGCCGTTGTATTGTTTATTGCCGCGAAAGCTCACAACATAGCTCAGCGCTTCAAAGTCAGCGGCGGGAAACTTGGCATCCTCAACCTTCGTCTCCTGCATACAGAAAATGTCAGGCTGATTGCTTTGCAGCCAGGGCAATACAATATGCAGGCGGGATCGGATGGAGTTGACATTGTAGGTGGCAATTTTCAAATTTCAGCAAAACCTTTCGTCAGTTGCTGGTGTTTATTACCATGACCGACGCTTAGGCTCAAGATTTTTTGCAGCGATCCGTAAAATCGTGTATAAAAAAACATGGAGAAAGCGGACATTACCATCATCGGAGCCGGCGTCATCGGTCTTGCCGTGGCGGCGCAATTGGCAAAACCGGATCTGAGTGTCTTTATCCTGGAGAAAAATCCGGCGCACGGCTGCGGAATCAGTTCCCGCAACAGCGAAGTTATTCACGCAGGAATTTATTATCCGGAAGGATCGCTCAAAACCTTGCTGTGCGTTGCCGGGAACACCATGCTCTACGAAATAGCCGCCCGAAACGGCATCCCTCACCAGAAAATCGGCAAGCTGATTGTGGCGACAAATTCCGGGGAAATTGAAGAAATCGAAAAGCTCCATGAAAACGCACGGAATAACGGGATAGAGACTCTATCTCTCATCACCAAGCGGCAAGTCGCGCAACTGGAACCTCATGTCCAGGCCGAGGCCGCGCTTTATTCACCGGACACGGGCATCATCAATTCGCATGCTCTGATGAATTATTTCTTAAAACAGGCGCAAAACAACAAGGCGAATCTGGTTTGCCGCACAAAGGTGCTGAGCATCGAAAAGGAAGCAAACGGCTGGCGGATATTTGTAGAAAACGATAAAGGCGAGGGCTTTGATTTTTTCTCAGCGCTTGTCATCAACGCAGCCGGGCTGTCATCCGACATCATTGCTAACCAGGCCTGCGGCCATTATCACCTTCATTATTGTAAAGGCGATTATTGCGGCATCTCCGGCGTGAAACCCGGGCTGGTCGGACGATTGATCTATCCCGCGCCGGCAAAAAATCATGCGGGTCTGGGCGTGCATCTGACCCTCGACTTAAACGGCCGTTTAAAGCTGGGGCCGGACGCGACATACATTGACCGCATTGAAGACTACAACGTGGCGTCGGAAAAGGCCGCCCTTTTTTATAAGCAGGCCCGAAAATATTTACCCTTCCTGGAGCCGGGAAATGTTCACCCCGACATGGCCGGAATCCGTCCGAAACTTCAGGGACCAGATGATGCCTTCGCCGATTTTGTCATTCGACAGGACGCCCCCGGTTTTATCAATCTCGTCGGCATCGAATCACCGGGACTCACCGCTTCACCGGCGATTGCCAAGGCTGTAAAAGCAATGCTTTTTTGAAGAAAAATCGGAAAGGCGTGAGCGGCAGCGTTGCTTCCTTTCTTTTGCTCATACCATCCATTAAATAACCGTGAACCGTTGAACCGTTGAACCGTGAACCGCTGAACCGCTGAACCGTGAACCGTTGAACCGCTGAACCCTGAACCTTTGAACCCTGAACTCTTCTTTTTTATTGACACGCTTCCGACCTTCCCCTATAAACTGTGGACAAAATATCGAGCCAAACAAGGAGACGGTTTATGAAAAAATCAGCGTATTTTATTATTCTTTTGGCGATTCTCTCTCTGGGCATTTGCGGTTGCAGCAAGAAGGAAGAATCTCCGGTACTCAAGGTTGCTGTCTGCCCGACGTCGCCGCCGAATATGTTTGAGGAAAACGGCAAGTATCAGGGTCTGGACCTGGAATTATTTGAAGGTTTCTGCAAGGCCCGGGGGCTTAAGTACAAGATCACCTCTTACGATTGGCAGGGTATGCTCGGAGCGGTTATCGGGAAACAGGCCGACGTCGCGTTTTCGGCCATTTCGATTACCGACAAACGCAAAGAGGTTATGGATTTTTCCAAACCGTATATGGACAATACCTGGAATCTGGTCAGTTTGAAGAGCAGAAATATCAAAATCAAAGACCTTGCCGAATTGAAGAAATTTTCCATCGGCTACCCGCGGGGCATGGCCTACAGCGAATACATCAAGGACAAACTCGAACCGCAGGGTGTTTATAAGCTAAGCGATGTCAAGTTGTATCCGACCTACAACGAGGTTCTGGCCGATCTGAAAAACGGCAACCTTGATCTGGCCTTTGTAGAAGGCGGGGTTTCCATGGTTTACAAGAAAAAAATGGACATTCAAGACAGCTATGTTTTTACAGGGTTCGATGTCTTTGGTTTCGCTTTCCCCAAGGGATCTCCCCTGCGGGATGACTTCGACCGTTATCTGGCCGAACTGGGTCCGGAGAAACTCCAGGCAATCATCGACAAGTGGATGAAATAGAAGGGCGCAGACCGAACAAATGACATTCTGGGACATCCTTATGGCCTTGGCCAACGGCGCGGGAAAATCATCCATCCTGCGCGCTATCTCCGGCCTGATTCCCTGCCAGGGCGGTATCGCGTATGCGGGAAAAGATTTAAAAAACATCGCCGCCGATCAGATTGTCGCCGCAGGCATTGCCCACGTGCCGGAAGGCCGCGGCATCTTCGGCAATCTGACCGTCCTGGAAAATTTAAAGATCGCCACATGGCAGCGTAAAGATAAAGCCAAAATCGCAGCCGATCTGGAACACGTGTTTGAATTATTCCCCCGCCTGCGCGAACGAGGCAAGCAACTGGGCGGCATGCTCTCCGGCGGCGAACAGCAAATGCTGGCCGTGGGACGCGCGCTCATGAGTGACGCGCAAATGCTGCTGCTTGACGAACCCTCCATGGGGCTCTCGCCGGTTCTGGTACGAGAAATTTTCAAGATCATTCAAGACATCAACCATGCGGGGAAAACCATTTTGCTCGTCGAACAAAACGCCAACATGTCCTTGCACATCGCCTCTCGCGGCTACGTTCTGGAAACCGGCCGTATTGTGCTATCCGGCACCGGCAAGGAACTAACGGGGAATCCCCGCGTCAAGGAAGCTTATTTGGGAGGCTAAAACCGGTTTACGGTTTACAGCTTTATTGGAAATCAGATTAGCTCATCAAAAACATTTTTTACCACATCAACATAATTATCCCTGTGATGTGTTTTATTTATTTTCTTTCGAATTTTTTCCCCGTTTTCGAAAAAGCCTCCCATGTAAGTCCAGATTTCTTTCATTTTATTGGTAATATGCGAGGGACCATACAAAATTTTCGAATATTCATCGAATAAATGATCATGGAAAGTCCTGATGATCTTAATTTTTTCATCATAAGGCTTTTCCGTGTTGAATTTAATTTTTTCCGCAAGGAAAGGGTTTCCGAGCAGGCCCCTGCCGATCATCCACCGCTCTATTGATCCGAACCGTTTCGCAAGCATCTCCAGTTTCTCAAAAGAATTGATGTCCCCGTTATAGACAATCCTGTGTTTCGTGAGATTAAGACACTGCTCGAAAATATCGAGGTCAACTTCACCTGCATACATTTGCACACCAGTCCTCGGATGGATGATCAGTTCCGTAAGCGAGAACTGGTTGAAAATCGGAATGAGCTGCAACACCTCGTCAGGATATGTTAACCCTATCCTGAGCTTTATCGATAATCCCGGTTTTATAGCAGGCATCGTCTTTTCAAGAAAAGATTCGATCCTGGCCGGATGACAAAGCATACCCGCCCCTCTACCCTTTTTCACAACCATGGGGAACGGACAGCCGATGTTCCAGTTTACCGTGCCGTAGCCAATGTCATATAACGCATTGGCGAGCTTGGTGAAGTCATCCGGGTCGGAACTCATGATCTGCGGTATCGTGGGAATACCCGTATTTTTATCTGGATAAAATTCGCGCAGAAGGTTATTCGCCGGCTTCATTTTCTTCGATGAGGAAATAAAAGGCGCAATAGCCACATCAACTCCCTTAAAATAAAGAGGGAACAGGTTGCGATAAATCCTGTCGGTTGTCCCTTGAACTGGTGCGAGGTATATCATGGGTAGTCTCTAAATCCTTTGGCTGTTATTATATTGTTTTGTATTGCTTCCTGTGCAGGCATCGCCGCCGCTCAGGGAGATGTCAAGGACTTCGATGACAGACAGGGCAGCTCCTTTTCTGTTGAAACGATAGGGCGAAAGCAGTCCAGTGACATATAGTGATATTTTGGGCGAAGCTCCCCTGCCCTGTGCACATCTGGCAATCGGCTATTCTTCAATATGCAACCGGGCTGTCCTGCCGGCAAGATCTTTGTCTTTGGTGAACAGCCACCACGGCGGTTTGGTGGTGTGCGGGCCTGATTCTTTTTCCCGACCCCGGCTATAATACCAATGGCCAAATCGCTCGACCGTGGCAAACGGATGATTGCCGACGCAAAGAACGCTGCATGTTCTGATTTCCTTAAAAAATATCGTTTCGTCGGGCTCTTCCTCATTGGCCAGATCTGCGGGCAAAACAATATGGGACACATCGACACCCTGAGCTTCTTTTTTATCCAGCCACTCTGAGATGTTCATGTTTATTTTCTCCTTTCCCGTCGATTAGGCCATGGTTGTTTGCACCGTTCAATTGTGATGTTGATGGCCTCTTTCCTTGCGGACAAAAAGCGCACAGTCCATTTCGGAATTGTTATAAACATCCACGGCAGGCATACGAGCGGATTTGAAGTCTAGCGCGCGACAGCCATAGGGAAACTTTGCCTCATGGGTAATATAGAAGTGCTCGCAGAAGAAACAATTGATTAGGGTTCCTTGTTTTTTGTTGTCTGTCATTGAAAAAATCCTTATATAGGCTATAGACTGGCCCCCTTGCAGGGGGCGCGAGACTGAAGACCGAAGGCTGAAGGCTGAAGGCTAAGATGAAAGGCGCGAAACGCGCCGTCATCAAGAAAGATTATAAAAACGCCGAAGGCATACAAAATAGACCTTCAGCCTTCGGCCTTCAGTCTATAGCCTTATTCCTATACTTCCGAAAGCTTCTCTAAAATCAGCTTATCGCCCAGAAGTTTGTTGGCCTCATCAAGTTTTTCCTGCGCCGCATAAACCGCAATGGCTTTGGACCCGGCAGCCTTCTTGAAATAGTTTGCCAGTGTGTCCCTTACGCTTCGCGGCGTCGCGGCAAATATTTGATCCCGGAAGGACTGACGCATCTCATCCGTGGCGCCGGCAAAATGGCGGATCAGGGCAACGTAGCCGCGTCCCGACGGATCCATGGGCTTATCGAGCGCGCTGAGCGTGCTGATGATGGCTTTTTCCATATCGTCGGCGGACATATCATTATCGGAATAAAATTTCTGCGCTTCCTGAAATACGCTCAGCGTTTCGGCAATATGCGGATCGCGATAAGACAGAAACGCGAAAATTCCCAGTGTCGCGTCGAATGACGATATGCCGCCGTAAGCGCCGCCCTGAACACGGATATGTTTGTAGAGGTAACTGTTGGAAAGCTCCCGTGAGGCCAACATCAGAAGCGCGGAGGACGGGTCATTGTATGCGGGCGCTTTCATGGCGCAGGCGACATAAGACACCTGCGTGGGAACGGCAATACCCGCATGGACGGGCACAAACGTCGGTTGGTCGGGCCTGGCCGCACGATGGCCTTCCGGTAGCTTTTCCAGAAACCGGCTGATCTGCTCGCAGGCGAGCTTCAATCCATCGGCCTCGGCGGTGATATTGATGGTCAGGTTATTCTTGCTGAAGATGATTTTTTTTAGTTGTTCCAGTTTTTCGCGCAAGTTCTTCTTCGACGCATCGAAGTCACCCGACTGCTGCTGAACAAATCGGAATTGGGTCCGGCCATGCCATTGTTCATCGCGATAAGCCGGCAGTGTAAGCGCCGCTCCTGCCGCCCGCTTGGCAAAGATATGTCCGGACGGGACAATGGAGGATTGAAGATTATTTTTCCGTTCAGCAATCAAATCCCGCATTCTTGCTTCCTGATCCAAATCTCCTGAATAAATTATATCGCAAACGATATTGATGGCTTCCGGAAAGGTGCGATAGAGCGCTTTAAAGGAAAAAATCATTTTCTGCCAGGCGCCGGTTGCGTCCACCGAAAAACCGGCGGACAGGTCATAACCGAATCTGCCCATGTTGAGCGCAATGCGTTTGGCCATCTCATCATAAGTAAAGCCCGCCGCGCCCATGCCGCATATAATTTTTCCCAGAAGCGGCAGGTAAAGCTGAAGGTCTTCGGGAACGTGGGCAATATCAAAAGCCAGATCAACATAGGCAATGCCGTTGGTGAACAGATCATGTTCCAAGACGGCAACCGAAGCAAGGGTCTTGTGCTGTGTCGGAATGGTCTCCACCTGCCGGGGAACGTCTTCCATTTTCAATTTAGGCAGAGTCGCCTCGGCTGCGGATGAATCGGTTTCGGACTGAAATGTTTTCAGCCGGGCCGCCTGTTCGTCGATTTGCCGTAAGTGTTCTTCCGTAAAACCGGCTTTCAAAGCAGCCATTCTCTCTGTGAACTTTGCTTCACTCTTTTCGCTGAAGTCGGGATCAGGCGCCATCACCGCAAGCAGGCGGTGTTGATTGTCCACCAGCCACGTTTGGGTCATTTTCTGGAATACCTGCGGATCGTCCGTCCAGAGCTTGCGAATATTTTCAATCGCGCGAGAGAAATCAAGGCCGATGAAGGGATCGCCATCATAGAGCCAGGTTTGAAAAACACTGCCCATCAGCGTAATGCCATAGGGGTAAGAGCCGCGGGAAATTTCCTTGCCGTGAAATTCGACCTGATGGAGAATGCCTTCGATTAATTCCTTGTCAAACCCTTCGGCGGCAATCTTTTGCAGTGTATCAAGAATGAGCTTTTCAATTTTCTGAACATCGGCGCTCTCCGCGTTACGCAAGCCGGCGCAAAACATCAACTGTTTCAGGTCGGATTCGATGCCGCTCACGGGCGACATATCTTCACCCAGGCCGGAATCGATCAGCGCCTGACGCAATGGGCTGGCCGCGCTGCCCACCAGCAGCCCGGAAATAACTTCCAGCATCAGCGCCGTTTCAAAATCTTTATTTTCCGCCAGCATCCAGGCGACGTTGACCATTGTTTTGCGCGAAAGCGGTTCGCCTTTTTCCACAGGATAGACGCCGGAGGTGCGCCTTGGTTTGGAAAAAAGCGGCTGGCTTTTTATGGATGAGTCAATGTCAACCCGGTCAAATCCGTCCAGCATTTCGGCCAGGAATTCCAGATGCTCCAAGGTCGGAATATCGCCATAGATAAAAAAGCGCGCGTTGGTCGGCGAATAATATTTCCGGTGAAAATCCAGAAATTGTTCATAGGTGAGCGCGGGAATGACCTCCGGGTCGCCCCCGGAATCCAGCGCATAAACGGTATCGGGATAAAGCTTTTCCTGGATGTCTTTGTACATCAGGGAATCCGGCGACGAATACGCTCCCTTCATTTCATTATAGACAATGCCGGAGATGATCAGGTCACTTTCGATATCGCCGGGTGTCGAAAATTCCAGATGATGGCCTTCCTGCAAAAATGTTTCTTTGAGCATCCGGGGGTGCAAAACCAGGTCCGTGTAAACCCGCGCCAGATTGAAAAAATCCGCTTTGATCTGACTCGCCACCGGATAAAGGGTTTTGTCCGGGTAGGTAAAGGCATTGATAAACGTCTGCATCGTGGAGCGCATCAGCTCTTTGAAGGCGTCCTTGAGCGGATATTTTTTTGAACCCGCGAGTACGGAATGTTCCAGAATATGGGGCAAGCCCGTGGAATCCGCAGGCGGCGTGCGAAAGCCTATCGCGTATAAATTTTCCCGGTCAAAGGCATGCAGGTGCAGAACTTTCGCGCCGGTTTTCTGATGCTCCATTTCGTAGGCGGTGAGGCGCACGGCCGGAATGGTTTCTACTCGCAATACTTTAAAACCGCTGAACATATCACCGGTTCGCATGGTCGGTTGTGGAACATTTACTTGCGGCATTCGCGAAATACTCCTTTTATTTATTTAAGTGGATCGAAATTTGGTGACGGGAACAATGGCGACAACACCAGATAACGCAAGGCAATGAATCCTGCCTTAACCCTGTTAGCCTGCCGTTTTTTTCGCGCGCAACGCCATGATTTCAGTTCGGGTCAGAACAGACTGGATATGTTCAACATACTGAAGAATATTTTCTCTGCCGCCTTCTTCGCGATCAATCAGCGTAATCACGCGGTCAATAACCAACCCGGCCTTGCGGGCATGCTCAATGGCGGTAATCGTGGAGGCGCCGGTTGTGATCACGTCGTCAATAATCACCACTTTTTCTCCGGCCGTGACGTTGCCTTCGATGGCGCTTTTTGTGCCGTGATCCTTCACCTCTTTGCGCACGACAAATGCTTTGACCGGCTTGCCCCGCTGATAGGAAATGACGGCCAGCGCGTTGGCGATCGGATCGGCGCCCAGCGTGAGCCCGCCCGCCGCAGTGACCGGCGCATCCTTAATCATATCAAAAATAATCTCGCCGATCAGGTTCATCCCTTCCGGATCGAGCGTGGTCGGTTTGCAATTAAAATAAAAATTGCTCTGCCGGCCCGAGGCCAGCGTGAAAGGCGGGTTGTCGCTGTATCTGAAGGAACGCTCCAGAATGATTTCACCAAGACGTTCCTTTTTCTTAGAGATGGTCATGTTGATATTTCCTCCTGCAGAGATTTTTCATGTAGGAATATATTTACTTGTTTATTAATTGATCAACCACTCTGACGGCTGCCACACCGTCTTTTGCAAAGGACGCGCCGATGGATGCGGCATACGCTTGGGTAACCACCGCGCCGCCGACAAGAAAATCCGCCTTGATTCCATGAGCCCGCGCCAGCCCGATGACGTCTTTCATATTAACCATCGTTGTGGTCATCAGCGCGGAAAGTCCGATCACATCCGGTTTCTCTTTTTTGGCCGCCTCGATAATCACCTCGTCTTGAACATCCTTACCCAGGTCAATAACACAATAGCCGTAATTTCTCAAAAGCAGCGCGACGATATTTTTGCCGATGTCATGAATATCGCCCCGGACGGTGGCGAGCAGTACCTTGCCCCTTTCAGCGGCAGCCGTTTTTTTCAGAAGCGGGTCCAGATAGGCCAGCGCTTTTTTCATCGCTTCCGCCGCGGCCATTAGTTGCGGCAGAAAATAAATCTTCTTTTCGTATAACTCTCCCACGCGCACAATAGCCGGAATCAGAATTTCGTCAACCAACTGGTTGGCAGACCGGCCGCCTTTGAGAACCGCTTCGATTAAGGCCGCAATATGATCCCGGTCTCCGTCCAGAATGGCTGCGGTAACTTTTTGGTCGGGCGAAACATCGGTCCCGGTGCTTTTGGGCAAGACGGTCGCGGAGGAATCGGCAAAATGGTTAATGAAATGCAGGGCGGCCTTATCTTTGGCCATGAGCGCATCGGAGGCTTTCTTCACATTCATCAATTCCACGCTCGCCGGATTGGCAATGGCCATCGTCAGCCCGCAATACTGCGCCATGGCCAGAAAGGCGGCGTTGAGCCAGGGACGCCCCGGCATACCGAAAGACACATTGGACAGGCCCAGAATCGTCTTGCACTTGAAAGTTTTTTTGCACCAGCCGAGCGCCGCCAGCGTTTCCCTGGCGGCGACCGCGTCGGAAGCAACCGCCATCGTCAGACCATCAACGATAAAATCATCTTTGGTCAAACCAAACTTTTGCGCTTTCTGAAAAATACTCTGAATAACCATCTGGCGTTTTTTGGCCGTGTGCGGAATATCGCCGTCCGTCAACGGCAGCAGGATAAACATCGCGCCGTATTTTGCGGCCAGCGGCAAAAGCCTGGCCAGCTTTTCTTTTTCGCCGGAAATCGAGTTGATCAGCATCCGGCCCGGATAGATCCGTAGCGCGGCTTCAATGGTTTCGACCCTGGATGAATCAATCACCAGCGGCAATCGGCTCGACGTGGATAAAAGTCCAATCACTTTTTTAATCGTTTGAACTTCATCAATACCCGGCTGGCCAATGTTGATATCCAGAAGAGAAGCGCCCTGCGCTTCCTGCTCCTGCGCCATCTGGCGGATGATGGACATTTTGCCTTCCATCAGTTCCTGCTGCAGGGCTTTTTTCCCTGTGGGATTGATCCTTTCACCGACCACAAACAGCGGCTTTTTTTCATCCAGACGCAGAAAACTACGCGCGGAACTGAGCGCGGCAAGCGACGTGCGGCGGGGTTTGACCGGTTTTCTACCCGTCCCCACTTTGGCCAATGCCGCAATATGATCCGGCGTCGTTCCACAGCAACCGCCCACCAGATTGGCGCCTGCCTTCATAAGCTTCCCGGCATAAGCGGCAAATGATTTGGCATCCATGTCGAAAACGGTTTTCAAACCTTCCAGCCGGGGCATGCCGGCATTGGGTTTGGCCAGTAGCGGCACACTCGCGTAAGGCTTCATCGCGGCGATAAATTCCACCATTTGTTCAGGACCGGCGGAACAGTTGCAGCCCACGGCGTCCGCGCCCAGACTCTGCAAGGTGATAATCGCGCTTTCCGGGGGTGTTCCGCCCAGCGTGTGACCGTCTTTTTCAAACGTCATGGACGCCATGGTGAAGATATCCGAGAGCTCTTTCACTGCCAGCAGGGCTGCGCGTGTTTCCTGAATATCAATCATGGTTTCGATCACGATCAGATCACAGCCGCCGTCAATCAGGCCGCGCGCCTGTTCTTGGAAAGCGTCCACCGCTTCTTCAAAGGAAAGCGGGCCAAAGGGCTCGATAAATAAACCGGTGGGACCGATGTCTCCGGCGACAAGCGCTTTTTTTCCGCACGCCTGCTTGGCCAGGCGCGCCAGTTCCAGGTTCACCGAATAAACATCTTTTTTAACGCCGTATTGTTTGAGTTTGAAACGATTTGCACCGAAGGTGCAGGTATAGACGATCTGGGCACCTGCCTTTTGATAGGAGGCATGGACGTCCTGAATGACGGCTTGATTTTCCAGACACCAGATTTCCGGACAGACGCCCGCCGGCAGTCCTTTTTTCTGCAACTCGGTGCCGGTTGCGCCATCCAGAATAATGACCTGTTTATCGAGAAGATTTTTTATTTTTAAGTTTTTTGCCATAAAACGCCCCTTAAAATCTTACTGAGTTTTCCAAGGTGCGTTCTTATACCATCTTTGGAATCGGAAGTGGAATATTTTTTTAACCGGGATGACAATGAATTCCTCTTGAACATCAAGGGATTATCTTTGAAGACCATCTTGCGAGACACGGAAAAATAATAAAACTTAAACCCGTTTCGTGCCTCTTTCCATTTGACATCTCAATGGGTATCCGGTAGCCTTTATCAGATTTTATTCACGAACAAATATCGTCCATTTTATTTCCATCCAGTATCGTTACTCGCAGCAGGGGGCATGAGATGCATGATCCATCCAAACGATATCAAGAACTAGTTGAAGAGAATTCCTTATTAAAGCGGAGAATTCAAGATATGGAGCACTCGGAAGGTGAGTACAAGCAGGCGGAGGAGTCTCTTCGGGAGAGAGAGGAAAAATATCGAACCATTCTGAAAAGCATTGAAGATGGTTATTTCGAGCAAGACTTTGCAGGCAACTTTATTTTCTTTAACAGTTCAATGTCCAGAATATACGGGTATCCGGAAGAAGAATTGATGGGCATGAATTACAAGCAACACACCGATCCAGAGAGCGGCAAAAAATGTTTTCATGCTTATAGGAATATCTCACTGCTGTCCAAATTACCCCGTTTGAAAAATAATATCATTGAAAATATTG
>CAYGNV010000060.1:0-12641 GCA_964351355.1 uncultured Smithella sp. | reverse complement strand
CGCACGCCGGGATCCGTGAGGGGGCTGTCGGGTAACCGGCAGTTCTACCTCGATGGCGGCTCAAGCAACTTGCGAGGTGCTCATGAATAGTTACGTTTTCTTATCCCTGCTCGTGAGAACCACCACCTTATTTGTCAAAGAATCATTGTTCGCTATACACGGATATGTAAGTTCTGCACCAGAAAGGTTGTAGAAAAGGTATTTGGGCAACAGGCCGTAAAGATTTGACCCCAATTTCAATTTCAACGGGTGGCAGAATCGTTTCCTACGGTTCGCAGTATTTGCCCTGATAGGAGTCTCTTCTCTCCAATTCTTTATTAATAGAATTAAGCACATCCAGTTTATTGCCGGCCCAGGCAGGGGCCAGAAAGATATCGCGATAGCCGTCGGCGGTCAGACGCTGAATGACCATCTCGGGCGGCAAAACTTCCAGGACATCAGCCGTAAGCGCCACGTATTTTTCCTTGCTGATCACGGGGATTGATCCTTTTTTGTATAGTTCGCCCATCAGTGTTCCTTCAAGAGCCAGTAGTGAATGAATTTTGATGCCATTGATCGGCAGGGCCGCCAGAGTATTTGCTGTCGTTAGTACATCTTCGTCACTTTCACCCGGCAATCCGATAATAATGTGGACACAAATATTCAGGCCACGTCCCGAAAGAGCAGTGACCGCATCCAGAAACTGCTGAAAATTATGTCCCCGATTAATGAGCTGCAATGTTTTGTCGTGGATGGACTGCAAACCCAATTCGACCCAGATGTGATGTTTTTTCGCATAGCCGCTCAAAAGCTCAATCACATCCGGCCCCAGGCAATCCGGCCTTGTGCCGATGGAAAGGCCGATGACATCTTCCTCGGCCAGCGCTTCGTCATAAAGCGCCTGTAATTTGACCACCGGTGCATAGGTATTGGTAAACGTCTGGAAGTAGGCAATAAACTTAGAAGCGGACGGCTTATAATATTTTTTGCCGGAAGCGATCTGATCGGCAATGGAGGGCAATTCGCCATGCTGGCGCAACGTCGAACCTCTGCCGTCGCAGTAAATGCAGCCGCCCGTGGCCACGTGACCGTCACGGTTGGGGCAGGTAAAGCCCGCGTCAATGGCCAGCTTATGGACATTACAGCCGAACAGGTTATGCCAGTAACTTTTGAGATCGTAATATCGTTTATTGTTTTTCCAGAAATCCGGTTTAGCCAAAGCCGCCTCTTTTTTATGTTGTGTTTTTTATGTTGGAATACTATTGATTTGAAACAAGCGCAAGTGCTTGATTGGAGGAGCAACGAATTTGTCCGATTCTTACGACATACTAGTCATCGGCGGCGGTCACGCCGGCTGCGAAGCGGCTCTGGCCGCGGCGCGCATGGGCTGTAAAACGCTGCTGTTTAATATCAATCTGGATTCGATCGCGCTGATGTCGTGCAATCCGGCCATCGGGGGACTGGCCAAAGGACAGCTCGTGAAAGAAATCGACGCCCTCGGCGGCGAGATGGGTAAGATCACCGATAAAACCGCTGTCCATTTCCGGCTGCTCAACGCTTCCAAAGGCCCGGCTGTTCAATCGTCGCGCATGCAGTGCGACAAACAGCTCTACCGCCTGACCATGAAAGCCACCGTGGAGAATCAGAAAAATATCTATATCCGTCAGGCCATGGTCGAGAGCCTGGTCATTGAGAGCAATGAAATTAAAGGTGTGCTGGATTCGAGCGGATTTTTTTACGGCGCCAAAAAAGTTATTATCACCACCGGGACGTTTCTAAACGGCCTGGTGCATATCGGCACATCGCAAACGCAATCCGGACGCGCAGGCGAACTGGCCTCCGTTGGTCTGGCCAATCAACTCCATCAACTCGGCTTTGAAGTGGGCCGGATGAAAACCGGCACGCCGCCACGTTTGCGTGCCTCGTCCATTGATTTTACCTGTCTGGAGCGTCAGGACAGCGATCCGGAACCTGCGCCTTTTTCTTTTACCACCAGGGCTTTGCGGTCCGAACGCCTGCCTTCCTATTTTTCGGCCACGTCTGCCGAAACGCATCGCGTCATTCGGGACAATATTCAGCAGTCTCCGCTTTATTCCGGCGCTATCAAAGGCGTTGGCGCCCGCTATTGCCCGTCGCTGGAAGATAAAGTCATGCGCTTCGGTGACCGGCAGAGCCATCCGGTGGTGCTGGAGCACGAAGGTCTCGACACACAGGAAATATATGCCAAGGGACTGGGCAACTCTCTGCCGCTGGAATTGCAATATCAAATTGTTCATAGTGTGCGGGGATTGGAACAGGCCGAGATTATGCGCCCGGCATACGCCATCGAATATGATTTTGTGCAACCCAGCCAGCTCAAGCTGACGCTGGAAACAAAATTAATTTCCGGCTTGTATCTGGCCGGTCAGATCAACGGCACATCCGGTTATGAAGAAGCGGCGGCGCAAGGCCTTTGGGCAGGCATTAATGCCGCTCGTGCCTTTCAGGGCGCTCCGCCATTTATTCTGGATCGCTCCGAAGCCTACATGGCGGTGATGATCGACGATCTGGTCACGCGCGGCGTGGATGAACCTTACCGCATGTTTACTTCACGCGCCGAATACCGGCTGATTCTGCGCGAAGACAATGCCGTCATCCGTTTAATGGGTAAAGGTTGCGAATTAGGTTTAATCGACCGCGCGCATTATGCTGATCTTCAAGATAAGATGACCCGGATTGAGCAGGGCATCCGGCATCTCAAATCCGTGTCCGTTAAACCTTCGCCGGACGTGAATGAAGCGCTGACAAAACTGCAATCAGCGCCGATTACGCAGGCCACAAACCTGTATGGCCTTTTGAAAAGACATGAAGTTGCGTATGATGATTTGGCCGGCGTCCCCGGCTGGGAGGCGCAAAGCGATCCCTTCATTAAAAAGCAGATTGAAATAGAAATTAAGTATGAAGGCTATATCAAGCGCCAGTTCGAAGCGACGAAAAAATTAAAAGATCAGGAAAAAAAGAAAATCCCGCCGGATTTTGATTATTCGTCTGTTCCCGGCCTCTCCAATGAACTGCGGACCAAGCTCACCCGCATCACGCCCGCCACCATCGGCCAGATGGAGCGCATCCCCGGTATGACCGAAGGCGCCATCTCTGCGGTGCTCATTATGATGAAAAAAACGGAAATGACTTCACGATAAAACCATGAAGCAATCATATGCGAGAATTTAGTGTGAGAATTTATTTGACACTGTAGCATAATATGCTACACTACGACACATGATAAAAAGCTTCAAACATAAGGGTCTTGCCGATCTGTTTGAACAAGGTTACACAAGCAAAGTGAGGCAGGATTTACAATTACGTGCCCTGCGGCGTTTAGAAGCTTTGGATCAAGCAGAGTTGTTGACGGACTTGAATGTGCCGGGGTTTAATTTTCACGGCCTCAAGGGAGATCCCAAACGATACAGCATTCATGTCAATGGCCCTTGGTGTATTACCTTCGAGTGGAAAGATGGTGATGCTATAAAAGTGGAATTGGAACAATATCATTGAGGTAATAAAATGGGAGAATATTTTGTTAAACGCCCGCTAAAGCGAGCGCCGGTTCATCCCGGTGAAATTTTACGCGAAGATGTGCTCAAAAATCTTGACCTTTCAGTTAGTGAGGTTGCCAAAAGGCTCGGCGTGTCTCGTCAGCAGTTGCACCGCGTCTTAGCAGGCACTCATCCAATTACAACGGAAATGGCGCTTCGGATAGGCAAATTTGCCGGTAATGGGCCTGGGCTTTGGCTCCGTATGCAACAGGCATATGACCTATGGTATACTGAACAAAAACTGACAAAAGAGTTGTCCCGCATCGAATCTGCAGAGGAACATATAAATGAGGGCAGGCACATTTAATTTCCACTCCGCCACGCTCGTTTATGCGATTTTTTGCATGCCCAAAGAGTAAATTTTACCTACCTTTATAAATTTTATAGATTGGGAACAAAATTCTTTTTTTCCAATTTTCTAGATTATTCTGAATTCTAGCCACCGTCATGCAATTATAGCCGTAGGAATCAAAAAATCTAAAATATGGATCCCAGCCGCTTTCCAGCGCAATCTCATCCGGTTCGGAATCTGTTTTGTAACACATACTCCAGCCATCTGCTCTCATAATAAAATCAGTAAGCGGATCGCCATAAATCATATTATTTTGCACAGTACTAAAAACGATGATCCCGTTATGTCGAGAAAATACTGTCATGTTCTTGAGAATCTTTTTACAGACTCTGGTCGGTTTCGGACAAAGCAATCCGATCATCATGATCATATCAGCCTTTTTCAGCTTTTTCACTGTTTGGAGCTCTTCCTGAATAAAAGTGAAACTGTCTATAAGTCCGATCTCTTCCACCTTCTTTTTGCCGATTGCCAATGCTTCCCCGTCCGGATCGAGACAGGTCACTTGAACTTTTTTGGCGAGATCGGGATTCTGCTGCAAAGTTTCTATGATATCGTGCCCCGGCCCCGATCCTATGTTCAGGACATGATATTTTCTACGAATTTTTCGTGTTTTAATATCCTGACGAATAATCTCCGGTAAATTCGCCTTGAGCGCCTGCAATCTTTCAAAAATTCCCTTTGCAGCTCCACCCATGGGGAAATATTTATCAATTTCGTTAATGACCGGCTCTTTGAGGTAAAGGTACTCAAAAGTCAAAGAAGAAGTAGAATCCATTTTTACCATTTGAGTAATCTTTGAATTTTCCAAAAGGTACGAGAGAAAGAGTTGCCCTTCATCGCTCTCCAATCCTGATTGCAAAAAACTTTTTTTGAGCGCAATTTGGATTTCTTCAGGGAGTATACTGAGGAGATATTTCCCTTCATCAGTTTCGAATGTCCACAATCTTGGTTTGATATCTGCGTAGGTCAAAGTTTCTTTATTTTTTTTCGTTTCTATCTCTGTGTCTATTCGAAGTTCCAATGTCTGCATTTGAGTCATGATGTATTTCCCTTCTAGAATTTATTTTAAATTTTAATTCTCCAATTTCGGAAATTATAATTAATTACCTTACATTAACGGCAACAAATGCTTAAATACCAAAAATATCAAGCAAGTCAAGAAATAATAACGCTTATATACGGTTTAAATTATACGGTAATCCGTATAAATACGTTATTATGAAAAAGGATAAAGACCAACATAGTATTCTTCTTGGGAGGCGTATTCGGACACTGCGAACAGCCAAAGGATTGACTCAACAGGAACTGGGCCATCGTGCAGATGTGGATTATAAATTTATTGGCGAAATTGAACGCGGCAACATGAATCCATCATTCAAGGTGCTGGTTAAAATTGCAAATACTTTGGATATTGAGCTTCCGGAAATTCTGCGCTTCGAGCAAGAAATATCAGATCAAAAAGAATTGGAACGCCGCACTACGCAAATTCTTAAAACATTATCCGTTGAAAAATTACAAACCGTGCTGCTGCTCCTTCGTACTCTTTATCCTGTGCGTTAGGTGCTGTAAAAAATAACTACTACAATCCGTTCGCCCGGATTGCGCCGCAAACCATCGGTCAGATGGAGCGCATCCCCGGCATGACCGAAGGCGCCATCTCCGCCGTGTTGATCATGATGAAGAAGCAGGAGCTGACAATAAAATAATGTTTTCAGTATCATTTTTTTGTGATATTAAAAAGCATACTAAATTAAATATCAGAAAGGATGGAAATCATCATGCCGCTGAGCATATCGGAAGACATCAAAACCGTTTCAGATTTAAAAAAGAATACGAATGAAATTTTTAAACATATGCACGACTCGGGACGTCCCGTTGTTGTGACGGTGAATGGAAAGCCTGACGCAATCTTAATGGATGTCAATGTTTTTGAAAAAAAGTTAAAAGCGCTGAATCTTGGCTTGTTGCTGGCACCTGCTGAGCAAGATGTAAAAGAAGGTCGTACAAAAGATGCACGAGCTTTCCTAAAGGAGCTTAAGAAAAGTGCAAAAATTTCAAGTTGAAATTACTGCAACGGCACAATCCGACATTCAAGAAATCTTCCATCACGTAGCTGCTGACAATCAGAAAGCAGCAGTCAAACTCGTTTTAGAAATCGAAAAACAGATTGATTCTCTGGAAAAGTTTCCAGCAAGATGTCCTATCATTCCCGAGTCATTTGAACTGGGTGTCGAATACCGGCATGCCCTTTATGGTCATTACAGAACTATTTTCCGAATTGAAGCGTCCAGAGTTATTATTCTCCGTGTCATTCACGGATCACGTTTGCTTAGTATGGAAGTGTTTGATAGGTAATTCAACATGACCGAAGGCGCCATTTCGGCTGTTTTGATCATGATGAAAAAGCAGGACCTGGTGTCGAAAAACTAAATTCTTTTATCTATGTCCTGATAAATTTCTTTATGATGGCGAACACCTAAAATCCACACTTCGGATTCCAAGATTTTAAACACAACTCTGTAATCGCCGACACGCAGTTTCCAGTACCCTTTTAATGTTTTTCTCAATGGTTCGCCATATTCGTGCGGCGACGTTTGGAGCCTCTCCTCAATTGCCCTGCGTATTCTGTCTTTCATTTTTCGGTCAATAAGAGGTAAATCATCAGAATGGACTGCCGGATGATAGCGAAGTGTAAACGACATAATTTAGGCCCCTGTTTGTTCATGAGTAATCGACTTTTTGCGTATAAAAGATTTTTCTCTTTCTTCAGCAAGGCAGGTAAGAGCAACGTCTTCACGAAGTGAAAGGGCTTCTTTGATCAGTTCTCGGGCAAGAGCGGACATTGAGACACCTTCAAGACGAGCCATCTTCTGGATTACTGAATAGAGCGGCGGCTCCACGACTAAATTTACACGGGGGGATTTTGTTGCCATCTAGCATCTCCTTTCGAAATAGGTGTAACGCTTATGGCACACCATGTCAATGTAATTAGAATAACATGTAATTAAAATATAAATTTTATTGCACATCAATAGGGAATGCAATAGAGGAGAGACGTCAGAGCTGATTTATCGAAAGGCAAGAAGTGACATGGTTATGGATCATAACGAGTTGTTTGCTAGATATCAGAAATTACTCGCCGAAAATATAACCCTGAAAGAAGAAAATGAAGCGCTGAAAGCAAGGCTCGGACTGAATCAGAAAAGCGAATCTGATCAAGACCAGATCGCTGCAAGCAATTCCCCTTTGGAATTAGTTGCGCAAAAATCTCCATCGGAAATTCACGACCAGAACAGAAGAGAACAAGGGGTTGCAACCACCCATACGGGTGGCAAGACCCCTTGTTCCATATTTACTAATTCCACAGAGAAGATCAGTTTGTTTATGTCGCTGTTTAAAGGCCGCGATGATGTGTATGCTAAAAGATGGCAGAGCAAGGGAGGTGAGTCCGGCTATGCACCTGTTTGTCTGAATGAATGGAAAACAGGTCTATGCCGAAAACCCAAGGTTAAATGTTCCAACTGCCAACATAAGTCTTACGATGCCCTGGATGAAAAAGTCATTGAATCACATTTAAGAGGCAGTATTGTAGCAGGCATATATCCGATGTGCCATGATGATACGTGCCACTTTCTGGCAATTGATTTTGATGATGACGGCTGGCAAAAAGATATTTCCATCCTCAGAGAAGTTTGCATTGCTTTCGATGTTCCTGTCGCAATTGAGCGATCCCGTTCCGGTAGCGGAGCGCACGCTTGGTTTTTCTTTCAAATCCGAATTGCCGCGCACTTGGCCAGAAAGTTCGGGTCTGCCTTGCTCACATATTCCATGGGCAGAAGACATGAAATAACGTTTAAATCCTATGACCGATTCTTTCCAAGTCAGGACACAATGCCCAAAGGCGGCTTTGGTAACTTGATTGCTCTTCCGTTGCAGAAAAAAGTCCGGGAACTCGGCAACAGTATTTTTATCGATGAAAAATTCAGTCCCTATGATGATCAGTGGGAGTTTCTGGCAAAAATAGAAAAATTATCCGAAGATGAAATAGCCGCACTAATACCGAGATTATGCCATGGAAACGAGCTGGGCGCCTTGAAAGAGTCCGATGAAGAGCTCATCAAACCATGGGAAAAAGACCTTATAAAATGGTCAAAAACTGATTTCCCCAAAGAAGTTAATCTTGTAAAAGCAAACATGATCTATATTGAAAAAACAGGTATTTCGCAGAAGGGATTAAACGTTCTGAAGCGGTTAGCCGCATTTAAAAATCCGGAGTTTTACAAAGCACAAGCGATGCGCATGCCGACATATAACAAACCCAGGATTATTTCATGCGCAGATGAAACTCCGGATTACATCTGCCTGCCCAGAGGCTGTGAAAGTGATGTGCGAAATGTGTTTGCCGAGGCAGAAGTTGAAACAACATGGTCGAATAATACAAATACTGGCAGACACATCAAAGTGGAGTTTCTCGGGATACTGAAAGAAGAACAGCAGTTGGCTGCAGAAGAGATGGTGAAACATGAAGGTGGAGTGCTTGCCGCAACTACTGCCTTTGGTAAAACAGTTATTGCCGCAAACCTCATTGCAAAGCGAAAAGTAAACACGTTGATATTGGTACATAGACAGCAACTGCTTTGGCAATGGACTGCAAAATTGACAGAATTCCTGAACATTGATGAAGCATTGCCGACCTTGGAGAAAAAGCGCGGGCGAAAAAAGCAACAGAGTTTAATTGGGCAGATAGGTGCAGGCCAAAATAACCACGGCGGCATTATTGATATTGCCATTATGCAGTCCTTGACCAGCGGCGGTGAAGCAAAGGATTGGATAAAAAATTACGGCATGGTGATTGTTGATGAATGCCATCATGTCCCGGCAGTCAGCTTTGAACAGATACTCAAGAACGTCCATGCAAAATATGTGTATGGACTAACTGCCACTCCCGCCAGACGAGACGGTCATCATCCGATTATATTCATGCATTGCGGGCCGATCAGATACAGTGTGGATGCCAGGAAGCAAGCAGAAAAAAGACCTTTTGAGCATTATATTATTCCGAGATTTACCGGCTTTCGAATGCCGTTTGAAGATGAAAAGGAAATCTCCATTCAAGAGCTGTATTCAAAAATCGTCATTGATGAATTTAGAAATCAACTGATTGCAGATGACGTGATCAGTGCTTTTCAAAATGGCAGAAATTCCCTTATCCTCACCGAAAGAACCGTCCATGTCGCGGGGTTGGCCAAAAAGTTGAGCGAAAGCATACCTGATGTAATCGCTCTTACCGGCGGTATGGGAGCAAAAGAAGCCAGAGAGTTATTGACAAGGATATCCGAAACGCAAACGGATAAACAGTTAACACTCGTTGCCACGGGAAAATATATTGGCGAGGGGTTTGACGAAGCAAGGCTCGACACGCTTTTTCTGGCAATGCCCATATCGTGGAAAGGAACGCTGCAACAGTACGCAGGCCGGCTGCACAGGCTTTTTGAGAATAAGAGCGAAGTACAGATTTATGATTATGCCGACATTCATGTCAGGATGTTGGAGAAAATGTATAATAAACGGCTCGCCGGATATGCGTCAATTGGATACAAAGCCAAGGCGGGAAGCTTGGCTGATGAATCCGTGGACATCATATTTGATAATAATAATTTTCTTCCGGTTTATAAAAATGATTTGGTTAATGCCACGCGGGATATTCTGATTGTAAGCCCATTTGTCACAAAAAGGCGAGCAATGTTGATGCTGGAACTTATGAGTAACACATTAGATCGGAATGTTAATGTTACGGTTTTAACAAGGCCGGCAAGCGATTATAAAGACAAACCGGTGCTGGAGGAAGTGTTTGTCATGCTGAAAGCGGCCGGTGTAAAAATGGTTTGCAAATCAAATATCCATCAGAAATTTGCTGTTATTGACCAGAAAATCGTTTGGTATGGAAGTATTAACCTGTTGAGTTTTGGCCGCGCCGAAGAAAGTATTATGCGACTTAATAGCTCGAACATTGCTTGCGAACTGTTGAGAAGCATAAATTATGAAGCGTTATAATCATGGAATGTTTCCCTATTAGAATAATTTTGCTTATGATAAATGGATAACAAAATATCGAAAAAATGATTTGAAATGGAGTGCTAATGACAACCAGAAATAAAATCATGCTCCTTGCAGACCAATACGCGGATAGACTCAAGAAAGTAGTTGATGTCCGTGTGGCTGAAATGCAAACTGACGATACATCTCACTATCTCATCTACCGAGTACTTGGAGTGCAAGAAACGGAGGGTCATTTGATCGACGTATATCAAAACAAAGGCCGTTTTTTGTATAAATATGCCGGTTCATTTCTTGAAGAGGCTTCAAAACTCTGCTTCAAGGAGGCATTCCCCGATTCTGGCTCTTTACGAATTCCGAACACCCGCGGTCAAAGACCACGAACATTTGAGATCGACTGCCTTGTATATAGTGATGCTCTTGAAATCAAATGGAAAGATGCGACGACCGACGGAGATCATATCACCAAAGAGCACACACGGATTCAGGTAATTTCCGATGCGGGGTATATCCCTATACGGGTTATGTTTTACTACCCGAACAGGGTACAGGCCATCCGGATACAAGAAACACTGGAGACTCTTTACCAAGGTATCGGCGGAGAGTATTATCACGGAGAAGCGGCTTGGGGATATGTGAGAAATCGCACTGAGATTGATCTCAAGGCAATTCTTGAACAAATTGCCGCTGAACGTGGCAGGGGAAGCATATGAATCAAACGACTAGTAAAGTAATCCTTGGCGATTCTCTTGATACGATGAAGAGGATAGAAATCGCCTCAGCCGATTTGGTGTACCTAGACCCACCATTTTTCACAAACAGGTGTCATTCTGCGGTTACCCGCGACAGAACAAAGAAATTCAGCTTTAGCGACGTTTGGAATGACCTAAGCGAGTACGCCGATTTTATGGAAATTCGGCTGCGAGAAGTTCATCGGATTCTGAAAGACACTGGTTCGGTTTTCGTTCACTGTGATAAAAGCGCGAATTTCCTCTTGCGGGCCTTGCTAGACAATTTGTTTGGGGCTGAACAATTCAGGTCAGAGATCATCTGGACGTACCGGCGCTGGTCTAATTCTGCCAAGGGACTAATGCCAGCACATCAAACAATTCTCTTTTATTCAAAATCTGATCATTTCAAGTTTAATCGTGTTTATTGCGCGTATTCTGAGACAACAAACGTTGATCAAATTCTACAATTGCGCGCTCGGGATGCGGATGGTGTCTCTGCTTATGCCACCGATCAAGACGGCGAAATTATCTATTGTGATGAAAAAAAAGGTGTTCCACTCAGCGATGTTTGGGAAATCCCTTTTCTAAATCCGAAAGCCAGAGAGCGCACGGGCTATCCAACACAAAAGCCTATATTGCTACTTGACCGTGTTATTGAGATAGCCACAGACCCTGGTGATTTGGTTCTTGATCCGTTTTGCGGTAGTGGGACAACGCTGGTAGCCGCCAAAATTCTTGGCAGAAGCTCGATAGGAATCGACTCTTCAGAAGAAGCTGTTGATTTAGCAAGGGAAAGACTGGTTGATCCAGAAAAAACAGAGTCGGCATTGTTGCAGAGAGGTCGTGCGGCTTATGCCAATGCCGATAAGGATGCTTTGTCATTACTTCAGGGATTAGATTTAGTACCAGTCCAACGTAACACCGGAATTGATGCGTTCTTGAAAATAACCAACGAAAATTCGCTTGTTCCAGTCAGAGTGCAGAGGCAATACGAAGCATTATCGGAGGCCGCACACAAATTGCAGCGGGCGGCTAAATCAAAAAATGCCACACGAGCCTTTCTGATTCGGACACATGATGACCACAATCTGTTGTTTGCATCTCCAGTACCGGAGTCCATAATAGTGGTGGATGCTCCTGTATTTCAGATAAAGCAAAAAATGTTGGAGATAGTTGCTGATTTGGTCGTAGCTCAAACGGACGCGCCAAAAGCTGCGCGTCGATGAGCGTTTCGCTGACACCGCTCCGCACAGCTCGACTGAATGAAGCCGCGTCTGCTTTTGCTTATTGAACAGGGAATTTTAGAAAAAATCGAAAACCGGCCTGTGAAGCGAGATGCCGTCTCAACTACCGCAACAGTTAGGATTGCCAGCTCCATTATTACCCAATTGTATACAACTTGCGCCCAATCTTAGTTGACAGCTTGCATAAAGCTTTCATAATGGAATTTCGTAAAAGTTGCATAAACCACGGTGAATAGTGGTTTATGTTTCGGTATGCCTTATGGTTATAATACCCATAACATTATCACTATTATGAATTTGCTTTTACCTTGATCATCCTGCTAATACGTTTTTAACTTTTTCAGGAGGATGTTTTTAAAATGAAAAATATTTTTGCAACCCGCACGGGGATTATTATCACCGGCGCGGTGATTGGCATCGGCGCGGCGCTGTTGCAGTATTTCGGCAATCCACCCAACATGGGCATTTGCGTTGCCTGTTTTGAACGAGATATTGCCGGAGCGCTGGGATTGCACCGGGCGGATGCGGTTCAGTATCTTCGCCCCGAGATCATGGGGCTTGTCTTGGGAGCTTTCGCGGCGGCGCTTTTTGCCGGAGAATACAAACCCCGCGGCGGCTCTTCACCTTTAATTCGTTTCTTCCTCGGCCTTTTTGCGATGTTGGGCGCGCTGGTTTTTCTGGGATGTCCCTGGCGGTCGCTTTT
>CAYGNV010000059.1:0-12819 GCA_964351355.1 uncultured Smithella sp. | reverse complement strand
CATGAAGGAAAGATTGCCCTTTTCATGGATAACTACATGGGGCAGGGCAAGCCGCCCATGCAGGTGACGATTGATATGGTCACCAAGGGGGAATCTATGGGCTGGTCGGCTGTGGTGGAGCCGTTCATCTATACGCTTGGCGCCCGTTGCCTTGAGGATACCAAGTTGATTGCGTTTGACTCTTTGAAGCTGCGAGAAATGATGAATGAAGACTGTGCTTTGGGCTACAAAATCATGCAGTCCACCGCCAAGGTGATTTCCACGCGTCTGACGCATACCCGGATCATTCTGGTGGGTGAGCGCGGTCTTTCCACACTGACCGAATATTAATTTCTAAAGGAGATGACCATGCAGGATTTTGTCCCCAAAAAGATTTTTTTCACCAAAGGCGTTGGCACGCACAAGGATGAATTGCATTCCTTTGAGCGTGCCTTGCGCAATGCCGGTATTGAGAAATGCAATTTAGTTCAGGTGTCCAGTATTTTCCCTCCCGGCTGTAAAATGATTTCCAAGTCGCAGGGTCTCAAATCTCTGGTGCCGGGCGCCATTACCTACTGCGTGATGAGCCGTTGTTGCAGCAATGAACCCAAACGGCTCCTGGCCGCGTCGGTCGGCTGCGCGATCCCCGCGGACAAATCATCGTATGGCTATATCAGCGAGCATCATGCCTACGGCATGACGGAAAAGCAAACCGGCGATCATGCCGAAGATCTGGCCGCAGCCATGCTGGCTTCCACATTGGGCATTGATTTCAACGTGGATGAAAGCTGGGATGAGAAAAAAGAAATTTTTAAAATCAGCGGCAAGATAGTCCGGACACTGAATGTGACTCAATCAAAAATCTGCGTGGATAATAATTACACCACCGTGGTTGCCGCCGCCGTTTTTGTTTTCTGACGGAAATTATCGGCGCTTAAAGCGAGGAACTGATTAAACATGAAAAAGGAAATACCTGAATTGAAGATGCAAGATGTGGGCGGCGCTGAGCTGCCCTATCTTTATTATGAGGGTGGTCCCCGTCATATTCTTTTCGCGCATGCCACCGGATTTCTGCCTTGGCTGTGGCATCCGATCATCGAAGAGTTTATTCCTCAATATTCAGCATGGGCGCCGTACATTTGCAACTACCGCTCGTGTGAGCCGGAAAAAGGCGGCTTGAGCTGGGATGTGATCGCCCAGGACCTTTCCACCTTCTGCCACGGGCAGAAAATTGAAAAACCCATACTGGTCGGGCATTCGATGGGCTCGACGGTGTTGACGATTGCCGCTTCCGCTTATGACGTGAAGCCGCGCGGCATGATACTCATCGAACCGATCTTCCTGCCGGCTGAATTTTATAAGACGGAAATCAGCCTGAAAGATCATCCGCTGGCCTCCAAGTCTATTAAACGTGTTAATCACTGGCAAAGTGAAACGGAAGCCATGGCCTATTTGAAATCGCGTTCATTCTTTTCGGACTGGAACGAAGAAGTCCTGCAGCTTTATATGCAGTATGGTATGGAAAAGCAGCAGGCAGGCGATATGCACCTGACCTGCACGCCGGAAAGCGAGGCCGCTATGTTTATGGGCGGCTGGAGCCGTGACCCCTGGCCGCTTCTCACAAAGATCGAATGTCCCGTGCTGGTGATTGAAGGAGAAAAAAGCCCTAACATAGGTCTGGTGGATATAAAAAAAGCTGCTTCACTGCTGCCGCAGGGAAAATACGGGTCGATTGCTGAAGCCGGACATTTAATCCCCATGCAAAAACCGGCGGAAATTGCCGGGATCATCCAAGAGTTCATTGCCAAGCTGCCCTGAAATTTATTCCGCCGCAGATGGAATTTCTGGCGCTCAAGGGAATGAGCCGACTTTTGACTCCCATTGAGGAAGTTATAGGTACTTCTCTTCCAACAGTTGGAGGACTTTGTCCGCCGAGTCGGTGACGGCTGTGCCGGGGCCGAAAATGCCTTTGACGCCTTTGGCATACAAAAAGTCATAATCCGCGGGGGGAATCACGCCACCGACAACCACGAGAATATCCGTACCGCCCATTTTTTTCAAATTTTCTATCAGCTGAGGAACAAGGGTCTTGTGTCCCGCGGCAAGGCTCGACACGCCCACCACATGCACATCGTTTTCGATGGCCATTTTGGCCGCTTCTTCCGGGGTTTGAAACATCGGACTGATATCCACATCAAAGCCGATATCCGCATAAGCCGTAGCAACCACTTTGATCCCCCGGTCATGACCATCCTGCCCCATTTTGGTCACCAGTTGCCGGGGACGGCGGCCTGTTTTCTCCAAAAATTTCTCTGTCCGTCCGCGCAGTGCATCAATGACGTCACTATCGCCGTATTCGGAAGAATAAGCGCCGGAAATAACGCGCGTGGTCGCGACATAGCGGCCGAATACTTTTTCCATGGCGTCGGATACTTCTCCCACGGTCGCCCTCAGTCGTACCGCTTCAATTGACGCGGCCAACAGGTTGCCGCCCTTCTCGGCCATGTTTGTAATCTTCTCCAGGGCTTTTTGCAAAGCCGCATTGTCGCGTTTGGTCTTGATGACCTTGAGGCGCGCAATCTGCTCGTCGCGGACGCTGCCGGGAATATCCAACACGTCAATCGGTATTTCTTCTTTGACTTTGTATTTGTTGACGCCGACGATGGTGTCTTTGCCCTGGTCGATCCTAGCCTGGCGGCGGGCGGAGGATTCCTCGATGCGCAGTTTCGGCATGCCGGCTTCAATGGCGCGCGCCATGCCGCCCAGCTCTTCGATTTCATCGATGATTTTCTGGGCTTCCCGAATAATCGATGCCGTTAAGGATTCAACATAGTAGGAACCGCCCAGGGGATCGACTACGTGGCAGATATGTGATTCTTCCTGGATGATGATCTGTGTGTTACGGGCAACGCGCGCGGAAATCGGCGTGGGCAGGCTCACCGCCTCGTCAAATGAGTTGGTGTGCAGCGACTGTGTGCCGCCGAGCGCCGCCGCAAGGGCTTCCAGCGTGGTGCGGACGATGTTGTTGTAAGGATCCTGCTGGGTCAGGCTCCAGCCGGACGTCTGCACATGCGTGCGCAGGACACAAGACCGTGGATTGGTCGGGTTGAATTCGCCGACGATCTTTTGCCACAGATAGCGCGCCGCTCTCAGCATGGCGATCTCCATAAAGAAGTTCATGCCCACACCGAAGAAGAAAGAAAGCCTCGGCGCGAAATCGTCAATCTTCAGGCCGCCGTCAATAGCCGCACGGATATATTCCTTGCCGTCGGCCAATGTGAAGGCCGCCTGTAAAACAGAATCCGCACCCGCCTCCATGATATGATAACCGCTGATGGAAACGGTGTTGTAACGCGGCATATTTTTTGAGCAGTAGGAAATAATATCGGAGACCACCCGCATCGAGGGACGCGGCGGATAAATATAAGTATTGCGGGTGAGAAATTCCTTGAGAATGTCGTTCTGGATGGTGCCGGCCAGCAGACTTTGCTCGACGCCCTGTTCCTCTGCGGCCACGATATATCCGGCAAGAACAGGCAGCACCGCGCCGTTCATCGTCATCGAGACGGAGACTTTATCCAGGGGAATCTTATCGAAAAGGATTTTCATGTCTTCAACAGAGTCAATCGCCACGCCCGCCTTGCCGACGTCGCCCGCGACGCGGGGATGATCGGAATCGTAACCCCGGTGCGTGGCCAGATCAAAAGCCACGGACAAACCCGTTTGCCCGGCGGCCAGATTTTTCCGGTAAAACTCATTCGATTCTCTGGCGGTGGCAAATCCCGCGTACTGGCGGATGGTCCAGGGCTGGTTGGCATACATGGTAGCCGACGGCCCCCGCAGATACGGGGCAAGACCGGAAAGGGTATTGACGGTATCCAGCCCCTCCAGGTCTTCAGCGGTGTAGATGGGCTTAACAACAATACCTTCCGGTGTTTCCCAGTTGAGGGATTCCAAGGGTCTTCCCTTTAGCTCTTTGACTGCCGCCTCTTTCCATTTCTTCATTTGGCCATGCTTGGACACGGTGATCTCCTTAGAAATTATTTTTTTATCAAGCGTTTTCGTCTCCGGGATAATTATCCGGCATCAAAAACCTGATATGATTTCTCGCATAGTGAGGTCGGTGGATAGTCGCGTTCACTGATCCTACGTTAAGCAATGTGAGGTTTTGATCACTCCAACAAAATAATGCGTCAGGATGCGAGCACAATCAGCGCGTCCACGGCGACGGGTTTTCCGTCACGGCGAATCTTGAGGGGATTGATGTCGATCTCGGCAATGGATTCGTATTGAAGACCGATTGCTCCCACCGCCACGAGAATCTTTGCCAGAAGCTCCGTATCGACCGCCTCTTCTCCACGAAAGGACTTTAAAATAGTATGGGCTCGAATCCCCGACATCATGTCCTTGGCATCGTACAGGGTGAGAGGAGCAATCCGGAAAACGGTGTCTTTCAGTATCTCGGTTAAAATTCCCCCGAGACCGAACATCACCGCCGGTCCGAATGAGGGGTCGCGAGTCAGGCCACAAACGAGTTCCCGGGCGCCCACAATCATCTCCTGCACGGACAGGGACTCGCATCCAGGAATCGCCAGAAGCCGCCGGCCTTCGGATCGAATCTCCTCTTCATTCTTTACATTCAACACAACGCCGCCTGCTTCAGTTTTGTGCGCCAGTTTCTCCCCCGACGCCTTAAGAACAACGGGAAATCCCATCTTGAGAGCTTCCGCAACCGCGGCATCCGCTGAAGACGCCAGAACCTCCCGGCATACGGGGACACCAAAAGCGGCAAGGACTAACTTGGAATCATATTCATTCAAGGCCTTTTGGCCGCGAGATTTCGCATTCTGAATTAAAGAGTTGGGATCAATCATTGTATGGCACCTCAGGCTGTGATTATTTTTATCATGTCGTTTCTTATTTTAAAAAATACCGGCCTGTCAATCTTTATTGTTAAAAATTTTTCAGATGCATTCTTGAATAATAGGAGATTATCTGGTAACGACCCTGCGTAACAATGCTTCCCTTGATCATCATATGCGAGAAACATTGTATTTTTTTGCGGGAGTATTTTAAAAATAGTCTGAGCATCAATCGATTTGAGAAGGGAAAGAAATGATCCGTTCAATTCAGGAAAGTCCTCTGTACCCAATTGTCAATCCAAAGAGCATCGCCTTTTTCGGTGCTTCCAATACTTTCATGCGCATGGGATCGATCATGCTCTCATCCATGCAGGCCCTGGGTTATGAAGGGGAAATATACCCGATTCACCTGACGGAAAAAGAAGTACGCGGACGCAAGGCCTATACCAGCGTTATGGATCTGCCCGAGGTCCCAGACCTGGCGATTATCGTCCTGCCGACAGAGATTGTCTGCCAAACCATGGATGATTGCGGAAAGAAAGGCATCAAGCATGCTATCGTAGTATCCGGAGGTTTCAGGGAAGCAGGCCCGGAAGGCGTCGAGATGCAAAAAAAGCTGGAGCCCATTGCCCTTCAGTACGGCATCCGTTTTCTCGGACCTAACTGCCTTGGCGTTGCCAACCCTCATATCAAGCTGAATCCCACACCCATTCAAGCAGAAGGCCCGCCCGGTTTCGTCGGCCTTGCCTCCCAGAGCGGGAGCTTTATTACCCAAATATTTGATTACCTTCATCGCCATGGAATGGGTTTTAGTGCGGCGCTCAGTGTCGGGAATGAGGCCAATATCGATATTGTCGATTGCATGGAATACCTGGGCGCCTGTCCCAACACAAAGGTCATCACCCTTTATATTGAAGGGATCGCCCGGGGGAGAAGGTTTATTGAAACGGCCAAGGCGATAACCGCCCATAAACCCATCGTGGCCCTTTATGTGGGAGGGTCCGAGGCGGGTGGGAATGCAGGCCGATCTCACACGGGCTCCCTGTCGGGTCCCAACGAGATCTATGACGGCGTGTTCAGACAATGCGGCATCATCCGGGCCCAGACACTGACGGAACTCTTTGATTACGCACTCGCCTTGGGAACGCTCCCAAGGCCATTGGGAAACAGGATTATCATCCAGACCCACTCAGGGGGCCCCGGAGCCACAGCGGCGGATGCTTGCGGACGGGCAGGCCTCGCACTGCCGCCGCTTTCTTCCGAAACGTTAGAAAAACTCAAGCCGTTGATCCCCAAGACAGCCAGCACGGCAAACCCGGTTGATATGACATTCAGTAAAAATCCCGCAGAAGACTACTTTAATATTCCGGATATATTGCTGCAGGAAAAGAACGCAGATATGCTTTTGGCCTATTTCCTGTCTCCGGGTCTCTTTATCGAGCGCATTCTGAAAGAAATGGATGTGCCTGCGGAGTCTATTCACACGGAGATGGACAAGCTGATAACGCAATATGCCAATACCTTTTTCAGCCTGACCAAGCTTCACCCCGATAAGCCGATCATCGGTTTCACTTACCGGAGTCTTCAGGAAAGAATGGTCCGGTTTCTGCTCGACCAGGGTGTGCCCATTTACCAGGACCCCGAGCGCGCCGCGCGCTCCATAGCGGCCGTTCTGGAATACCATAAGATGCAAGACGGCATCACCGAGGCGAGCTGATGCAATCTGCTTGGGAATCCAAAGGCAAAAAAATCCATACGCGGAACATCACCGTGACAACATATAATTATGACGGGCAGAGGATCATTGTGGAAGGTTTCCTGAAAGATGATCGTTTCCAGGACTCCCATATAATCACCGGAGAAACGTTTCCGGGCGGCGTCATTCATCACATGGGCATACGACTGCTGGTGAATTGCTCCAGTCTTTTGATCGAGGAGGTGGATGTTGATCTGCTGTCTGTTCCCCGGAACGAGTGTCGGGAAACGATCAACTGTCTCGCTCTCGTTAAGGGTCTGACCATCACCAGGGGCTTTACGTCAAAAGTAAAGAAACTGGCCGGAGGCAAAAACGGCTGCACCCACCTGGTAGAGCTTCTCCTGGCCATGGCCCCGGCGGCCGTCCAGGGATTTGCGGCGCACCAGTCACAGAAAACACCGACTTCCGATCCTGCCCAAGCCAAGATGATTTATCACTTTCTACTCAATACATGCCGGGCCTGGCGAGAGGACGGCCCGCTTGCTGAAAACTTCAAAAAGCTGCTCGACAAAAAAAAGACATGAGGAGTATCTGTGCTGATTATATCCTTTAAGTTCTTGACTTTGACCGGTGTTTCCGCTAAGAAAATGGCGGTCTTACCAAAATGACCTCAGTGAATTATGGATATCGGACTTGCGCAATATTTATACAAACATATCTTCCATAACCATCATTGGGATTCTATGCGCCTTTGCATTCCCCTTTCACAACACAAAAAAATCATTCCCGCCACTATGGGGGTAAAGGAGGAAATATATCATGGCAAAAAGTAACACGTCCGAAAGCAGGTTGCCGGTACTCGGCATTAACAGTTTAGGACGAATCGGCAAACTGGCTCTGTGGCATCACGTCAGCAGAAAGTACTTCAAGGAAATCGTGGTCAACCTGGGACGCGACGTGGGCACGGGCATGGACACGATTGCCCGGCTGATTGAAGCGGACGCCACTTACGGGTTGCTCCACCGTTTTCTCTACGGCATTAAAGCGCAGCCTGTCATTCAAATCACGGATGACAAAAACGGTAAAATGATCATCGACGGCATACCAGTAACTATTCTACGCGAACAGAGAAACCCCCTCAATATCCCATGGCGTCAATACGGCGCGGATATTGTAGTGGATTGCAGTGGCAACTTTAAAGACCCAACCGTTCCCGTTGACGACAATAAAGGCTCCATCCGGGGTCATTTAAACGGCGGCGCCAAGGTGGTGATCCATTCTGCTCCGTTCAAGATCAAAAATCAGGCTCTGTCCACGCCGGACGACAGCACCACCCTGATTTACGGTATTAACCACACCGCATTCGACCGGAAGAAACACCTGCTGGTTTCCGCCGCGTCCTGCACCACAACGGGGCTTGCGCACATGGTCAAGCCGCTTCTGGAAAATGAGGCAACCAGCACGATTCTGACGGCGTCCATGTCCACGATCCATGCCGTCACCAATACACAGAGTGTTCTGGATAAGATGCCGAAAGCCGGTGAAAAAGACATCCGCAAGACTCGCAGCATTCTGAACAATATTATTCTCACTTCGACCAATGCCGCCAAGGCGCTGATTGAGGTCATTCCGGAGGTTAAAAACATCGGCTTCATGGCCGATTCCATCCGTGTGCCGACCAACACCCTTTCGCTCATCGTGCTAAACGCGACGTTTCAGGCACGCCAGAACAAAGCGGGGGACGCAGCCGATATCAACACCAGGAAGCTCAATGAAATTTATCGCAAAACGGCGGAAAGTAATCCGGAGAAGCTGGTCAGATTTACGATGCAGCAGAATGTTTCAACCGATCTGATCGGCGAAGACGCGGCGGTTATTATCGAAGGGCAATTTAATCACACCCGCACGGCCTTCATTCCAGTTGATCTTTCTCAGATTCCGAATCTGCCGGCGGGCTTCCTCCAAGGCATTGGCGAGAAAACCCTGAAGGTACCGGTGGTTCATGCCAAAATTTTCGGCTGGTATGATAACGAATACGGCAGCTACACTAACCGGCTGGGCGATTTGACCGTCTATATCCACAAGAATATTCAATAAGCGGCATACCATTCGAGACAGATCCCCCCGTTTTCCTTTTCACGAAAAGCGGGGGGATTTTCAAAGATTTCAGAAGGTGATTGAATAATACTTATCTGTCTCTCTTTCATGTTTTCCTAAATAGAGAGCGCCGCTCCAGCCGTCGATGCAGATAAAATCTCCCGTCCTGATGGTGTGCCCTTCCAGCGTGGCATAACGTTCTGTTTCATAGACCTTCAGTTTACTGAGACCCACCACCCCGACTTTGCCCAACTGCGGGATGGTCACGGCGGCGTGAGAGGTTGCGCCGCCTTTGGCCGTCAGGAGCCCCTCCACCTGCAAAAGGACGCCGACATCATCCGGAACCGTATCGGGACGCACGAGAATGAGTGGCGTTTTGGGTTCCGTCTTGCGAAAACGATTAATGTCTTCTTCGGAATAAACCGCCCGGCCACACAGCGCGCCGCCGCTTACGCCGATCCCCGTGCCCAGCATGGAGGCATGCAGCAGAACCGTGTCCTTAAACCGACGCAGGCTTTTTGTTTTGGTCTGATCCATATCGCGCGTTTGCAGTAAAAACAGATGTTCTTTTTCTGGGCCTTCAAATGTAAACTCAATCTCCTGATGATTGAATCCTTTTTCGTAAATCATAATTTCCGCTATTTTGACCAACTCGGCATAGATAGCCGGAAAGGTGGCTTCCAGAGATATTTCCGTATTGCGATGCTCGGCGACTCGCTGACGCTCCGAAATGGGAAAGGTTTCGACCAGGCCGGACACAATATCATCGCCCTGAACTCCGAAGATAAAATCGCCATACAGCGTCACATCGGATGAGGCGCTTTTCGGATCGCGCGTAAAAATTACGCCTGAACCGGAACGTTCATGGAGATTGCCGAAAATCATCGCCTGCACGATGACGGCCGTTCCCCATTCATCGGATAAATGCATCTGATGACGATAAATCCGGGCCTGATCCGAATACCAGGAATCAAAAACATGCAAAATGGCATGGCGCAACTGCCGCATCGGATCATCCGCCAGCGGAATACCGCTATCGAGAATGCCTTTTTTGTAAGACAGGGCTATTTGTTTCATCAGGTCGGGGGGAAATTTAATTTTTCTTTCCACGCCATATTTTTGCTTGAAGTCGTCCATAATGGCGTCAAAAAAATCGCGGCTCAGCCCCTGAAACATACCCCAGGTCTGGAGAAAGCGACGGTAGCAATCCCAGGCCGCCCACTGGAAATCCTTTCTCCCGCTGAGATTTTCCGCAATGGAGGCGTTGATGCCCACATTTAAAAAAGAGCGCATCATCCCGGGCAGAGAAACCGTGGCGCCGCTTCTGACCGACAAAAGCAGAGGATTGTTGCGGTCGCCGAATTTGCGGCCGGTCTTCTTTTCCAGCGCGGTGATTCCCTTATTGACGCGCGCGGCCAGATCACTGAAGATATACTTATAACCATAGACGGCGTCATAGCCACGAAACACTTCCGTGGTAATGATAAAACCCGGCGGCACCGGAAAACCGAAAGAAACCAGCTTTTTGAGAAAATAGCCTTTGTTCCCCAGAAGGATCTGATTGTCGAGCCGGGCATTCTTGCTATAAATGGAGGAAACAGCCAGTTCAGGATTATAATCCATCAGCAGATTGAGAATCCTCTTGTTGTCCTTGAATTTTTCCAGTTCCGCGTTGAGCGTTTTAATAACGGCGTGAACGAAATTATCCAGCACCTGCAATCCGAAGGCCGACGAGATGATGCCGCGGATGAAATTCTCCGATTGCTGATAAACCATCTCATCGGGCCTGCGCGGATCGCCTTTTGAATCCATATTATCTAAAGGCGGCTTGATCTGACGGAAAATCACCGGCAGATTGATACTGTGGGCGTCGATATAATAATCGCGGATGATATCCTGAATGCCTTTGGAAATGAACCGGAAAATATCAAGATATTGATCCACGGAAAATTGTTTGATGGGCAGAGCGCTCGTAACATATTTGACTTTGGCCACCAGTCCTTCGGTGGAAATACCCTCCAGCTCCAGTGCGCCGAGATAGTGCCACAGATAGGCATGAATCTTGATGATGGTGCGCTTGGTGATGAATTTCAGATTCAGCGATTTGATCAGTTCTTCAAACAACATTTCCCCAAGGCTCTCCAGGCGCAGCGTAAGCCCCAGTGCGTCGAACTTCTCCTCATGATAGGTTCCGTACATGGATGGAATGCCCGCGGCAATATGCCTTTTATAGTAGATATTTTCAGAAGACTGGGTTTTCTGTCCGGAAAGAATTTTGGATTTGAGCACGGCCAGGAATTTTAGAATAATCGTCAGACTGCGGTAGTGGTTTTTAGAGCTCAGCGATCGTTTCAGAGACTGGATATCCTGCATGGCAAAGGCATTGACAGACTCCAGGTCTTTGAGCAAATCAAAATACTGGGGATAATATTTTTTATAGATCAGTTGGTAAATACGGATCATCAGCGAAACGCGCTCTTTATCCGTCTCGGAAACATCCGTGATTTGCTGAATTTCCCTGGCAATTTTAGCTTGGTCCCATTCCAGAAATTTTCGCGGCTGGCTGTCGGCCTTGGGAAAAAGGCAGATGAGTGACTGATGCATACCGTTAAAGTATAGGCCGGAATTCATCACCTGCTCAAACACTTCATCCGGAATATGTTTGCGGATGAAGTGTTTGTCGCCGGAAAACCAGTATCGGAAAATGTCCTCGATAAACTCGACCAGCAGACTGTTGCTCTCTACATGGGATTGCTTGCGGAAGAAATCGACCAACCAGTCGTTGCGAGATGATAGTTCATCCACGCGGGTGGTAATGTCTCGAAGCTCTCCTTCTGCACCGATTTCACTGAAAAACACGGGAAAGAGACGCAAAAGTTGTTTGATTAAATTGTAAGCCGGGGCAATGTCCGTGTTGAGCAGCCTCGAAATATCGCGCTGGATCAGATCAGTATCGCGAATAAAAATCCCGCCGGTTTTTAAATTGATAATCAGGGCGGAGACTAATCTTTTTGTCCAGCGCGGCTTCATGGCGATGATTTCCAGCCAGACGCGTATGGTTCGAATATGCTCGGGATTAGCCTGCACCTGCCAGTCCGTCGTCGAGCCTCGAATTTCCGGATATTCAAATCCGTAGGCAATCAGCTCCTCAATGAATGCCTCCACCAACGGGTGGGCATTTTGTGCGAAAACCTCCCTGGCCGCCGTGACAATGCAATCAATGCTCGCTCCGCGGAATTCGTTTTGTGACGTATTCTTTTTCAAGAAAGTGAAAATCTTCCGCACAAAGCCGTCCAGATTTTCCTTTTTTTCTTCCTGAAAAACCAGCCGAAGCGAGTGATTGATTTCCCGCATGGCGCTGACATGGATATCCCGCAGCCCCGGCACACTCATAACCCCGAAGAGGAAATCCAATTTAACCAGATGACGGCCCTGATAAGCCTGAGACTTTTCCAGCGCGTCGGCCACATTCAGGTAGCCGTCGATGATCTGGAAATAATCCGGCAGGGATAAAAAGGCTTCGATATGCGCTCCCGCTTTTTCGCCGTCGCGCGGGCAAAGCGTTTCAATATCCAGGAGCATCTTGCGGAAGTGGTGATGGCTGAGCGGCTCGATCAATTCCATATAAGTCTTCTCATCGAACAACGCATCGGCCCTGCTCTCGGCAATCAGCCATAAAGCCGGGTCAGGCTGAGTCAGCCAGAAGGAATACGTCGCCCGAAACATCTTATAGAGCAGCAAATCGAAAGACGGCGCGGCCATCACCACCTTCTTTTCCGCAATCACCCGGATAATTCTTTTCAGATAGGATGAGCATTTCTTGAACAGAGCGGATTCCGCATCGGCGATATTCATCAAAGAGGTGATGAGTCCCGGAAATAAAGACAGATTTCTTCCCAGCAGCTCATGGCTCTGCGTAATAATCGCGTCCGCATAGTCGAACAAATAATGAACGGCGCTGTCTTTCACATCTTCGGACGCGACGGATTTCAGGATATCAAAATAAATCGTCAGCAGGATGGATAAAGCGGTCAGTCCCTCCGGATGATTGTTGTAAATATAAAAATCGCCGATGGAGATGGACTTGAGCTCTTTGAGAACATATTCCCAGTTGACATAAGGATGGTTGAGTTCCGTCAAAAGCTCGCGTGTTTTTTTCTGCAAGCCATAGTGGTCTTTGACAAT
>CAYGNV010000058.1:3300-12819 GCA_964351355.1 uncultured Smithella sp. | reverse complement strand
ACCGCACAATTTTTTTCTTTGAGCATCCGGTCATAAATATCGGCGGCATTGCCCAGATCCCGCGCGGAAAAGGACATCTTCTTCATGGCCTCGATCATTTCCACGGCGTTGATGGCTTTAATGTCGATATGTTCAACCGTTTTCTTCAATAAATCTTTTTTCTTCATTCCCTCACCAATCCCTTATGGTTTTATCTTTATTTGTTGTGGTTATTAAATCAGTGTATGGTAAAAGTCAATAGATGGACATCAAATGTCTTGCCGAATTTGAGGGCAATGTTACGAAGGCCGCCAAACAACTGGACTTGAGTCGCAAAGGCTTGCAACTCAAAATGATTAAATACGATCTGCGCAAATAACTACTTTTGATAAACGGTCGTTGTGAATAAGCCGGACGGCTCTTATCACAGCCGGCCTTCCTGACGCAGGTTGGCGATGATCTGATTAATAGCCGGCATGGCTTCGGTAGCCGCTTTTTCGCCCTCCATGATCACCTCATGCCTTTTAGTAAAATCGCTGGGACCGACGTTTCCCACTTTGGGCTTGATCACGACATCAGCGCTTCTGAGTTGAATAACCGACATCTTGTTATGCATGATATCAATCGCCCGCATCATGGTTTCGATGGTTTTCGCGGGCGCGGTTGGCGACAGGCTGGCTGATATATCGACGGCAATAACCACATCCGCGCCAAACCTGCGGGCCGTGTCAACGGCCACGGGGCTGACCACGCCGCCGTCCACATAAACCTTATCGCCGATCATCACCGGATTAAAAATACCCGGTATGGAACAACTGGCCCGCACGGCGCGGCCTGCATTGCCCCGGCCAAACACCATCTCCTCGCCGGTTTGAATGTTCGTCGCCACGGCATAAAAGGGAATTTTGAATTTATCAACGGTTGTATATTTCACTTTATTATTGATAAAAGTCTCCAGCTTTTCGCCTTTGATGAAACCGTTATCCGGAATGATGTAATCGGCCACATCATCTTTCGAAATGGATAAAGCAATGGTCTGGAGTTCAAAGGGATTGTAACCGTAAGCATAGAGGCTGCCGACAAAAGAGCCGACGCTGGTGCCGACCACCATATGGATGGGAATGCGATGGGACTCGAGAACTTTTAACACGCCGATGTGCGCAAACCCCTTGGAGGCGCCAGCGCCCAGCACAATGGCAACTTTTGCTGGTTTCGGCGGAGGCGGAGCTACAGGTGCTGTCGCGCAGGAAACAAACAGGAACAAACAGCCCCAAAAAGCCGGGTGCAGAAATTTTCGTAAACGATCAAAATAAAACAGCATGGCTATGGCGTCCTTGGCTTTCTGTTTCTGGGCCGCGGCCTTCCACTGGTCGGTTTGGGCTTTGGTTTGGGTTTGGGTTTGGACTGGCTAACCTCTTCCACGATTTCGGCTGCGAGCTGAACCGGCGGCGCGTGCAAGGTTTGTTGATAATAGTCGTCCAGCAGCATGGTGATAATCGCCAGTTCATCTTCTGCCTGCCCCAGATTTCGAGCCAGCGGCAGAAAACGCCGCATCCGTTCCATCTGAATATTGTCGCGACCACGTAACCTAGCCTCCAAAAGAGCAGTGATGCGTTCGGCTACGACTCTTTCCAGTTCCTCATCATCGGGCAGTGGCCGTTCTTCCATGTGAATATTGTAAAAACGGGCAATACTTTGCATCTTGAACTTTTCCATTTCCGCAACCACGGAAATGACGACACCGCTGGACCCCATCCTTCCGGTGCGTCCGGCGCGGTGAATGTAGGCTTCCGGATCTTCCGGCGGCTCATATTGAATCACATGCGAAAGATCGGGGATATCAATACCGCGCGCCGCCACGTCGGTCGCCACTAAAAAGCGCAAAGCTCCCCGTCGTACCCTGGCCATTACCTTTTCTCTTGCGCTCTGGGCCAGATCGGAACTCAATTCGTCAGCATCATAGCCAAAACGCTTCAGCACGACGGACAGGTAATGCACCGTATCTTTTGTATTACAGAAGATAATGGCCGAGGCCGGATTTTCAATCTCGATAATCCGCACCAGCGACCGTTCCTTGCGCATGCCCGGCACCACATAATAAATATGCTCGCTTTCGGCGATATGCACTTCGTTGCCGCTTAAGCTCAACAATTGCGGATCATGTAAAAATTGACTGGCCAGACGAATGACCTGCGGCGGGAAGGTAGCGGAAAACATGCTGCTCGCAACCTTGCGCGTCGGGATATATTTACGGATTTTGACCATATCGGGATAAAATCCCATCGACAGCATCCGGTCCGCCTCATCAAAAATCAGCATTTTCAGATGATCCAGCGAAAGCGTGTTTTTAAGTAGATGATCCAGAATGCGTCCCGGCGTACCGACCACCAGTTGAGCGCCGCCCCGAAAAGCTTCCAGTTGACCGGTATAACCGACGCCGCCGTAAACAACAGCCGTCCTCAATTGCGTCCCCGCCGTCAGCATCAGGGCTTCCTGGGACACCTGCAGGGCCAGTTCGCGCGTCGGCACCAAAACCAGCGCCTGAGCGACATTTTTTTGCATATCTATTTTCTGCATGATCGGCAGCAAATAAGCTCCTGTTTTACCGCTGCCGGTTCGCGACTGAATCATGACATCGCGGTCGGCAAGCAGATATGGAATGGATTTGGCCTGCACAGGCACCAGAGACGTCCAGCCCGCGCGTTCGCAAGCAGCCTTGAGCTCGTCAGTCAGCTCTTCCAGATGGATTTCCTTAGGGCCACCGGCCAAAGGAGCATCCATCCCTTCATTGGGATTGTCGTCACTCATAAAAACATAAACCTCTCATCTCTAAAATATTTATACATATCATTTAGTTTAGTGCGGCTCAGGAATCAAGAAAAAACTTTATGGATGATTTTTATTTCTCACATCATATATTCTTTTGCCGGTGAAAAAATACCTGCTGAAAATACCTTGACAGTTTGTGCTGATTCATATAGCGTAACGAGCAATTCGTCAGAGGCTAATTTAGCCCTGCCTTTTGGAGCGATTCAAATATTCAAACAAACAAACCGATATTAAATCCGTAACTGCTTGAAAAACCGTGAATATCCTCGTGTGTTTCTTGAAAATTAATGCAGTCAATACATATACATTTCATGTCAATATCGCGCCTGTTTACTAATTTAAATTAAGGAAATATTTATGAACATCGAAGACATTAAGAGGCTGCCCATCAGCGAACTCAATAATCTGGCCAAGGAGATAGAGGTTCCGGGGGCCAGCGGCATGCGCCGCCAGGATCTGATTTTTGCCATTTTACAAACCCAGGCAGAGCAAAACGGCATCATTTCCGGCTCCGGCGTCCTGGAAATCCTGCCGGATGGCTTCGGCTTCCTGCGCGCCGTCGATTATAATTATCTGCCCAGCCCCGACGACATTTACATTTCACCTTCGCAGATCCGCCGCTTTAATTTGAGAACCGGCGACACGATTGCCGGCGAAGTTCGCCCCCCCAAAGAAGGCGAAAAATACTTCGCCCTGCTGAAAGTTGACACCGTAAACTTTGAAAGTCCCGAACAAGCCCGCGACAAAATTCTTTTTGACAACCTGACGCCTCTGTATCCGCAGGAAAAACTAAACCTGGAATTTGATCCGGAAAATTTCTCGACCCGGGTCCTGGATTTATTCGTTCCGATCGGCAAGGGACAGCGCGGCCTGATCGTTTCGCCGCCACGCGCCGGTAAGACCGTTCTTTTGCAGGATATCGCCCATAGCATTACAGCCAATCATAAAGAAGTCGTTTTGATGGTGCTCTTGATTGACGAGCGCCCTGAAGAAGTAACCGATATGCAGCGCAGTGTCAAGGGCGAGGTCATCTCCTCAACCTTTGACGAACCGGCGTCGCGCCACGTTCAAGTTGCCGAAATGGTTATTGAAAAAGCAAAACGACTGGTCGAGCACAAAAAAGACGTTGTGATTCTGCTCGATTCGATCACGCGCCTGGCACGCGCGTACAACACCGTGGTGCCGCCTTCCGGAAAGGTACTCTCCGGCGGTGTCGATTCCAACGCCCTGCACAAACCCAAGCGCTTCTTCGGCGCAGCCCGAAACATTGAAAACGGCGGCAGTTTAACCATCATTTCAACTGCTTTAATTGATACCGGCAGCCGTATGGACGAAGTCATCTTCGAAGAGTTCAAAGGCACCGGTAATATGGAACTGCATTTGGACCGCCGCATCGCCGACCGCCGCATCTTCCCCGCGTTTGATCTGATCCGGTCCGGCACAAGAAAAGAAGAGTTGCTGATCCCCAAAGCGAATCTCAACCGTGTCTGGATTCTGCGCCGTCTGCTGCAGGAAATGAATCCGGTCGATGCGATGGAATTTATTATCGGCAAAATCAAGAAAACGGAAACAAACCAGGAATTTCTGAATTCCATGAATTCATAGTCATCCGGCGGGATGTTAAACCTGCCAATAATTATCTTGAATTTTTACCGCTTATAGGATAAGGCAGCGCATCTGTTTAAAATTATAGAGACCTTTGTCAAACATTGCAGATCAAGGTTCAGGAGGAAGAAGGAAAAATGAAAGAAGGTATTCACCCGGAATATAAAGGAACAACCATCACTTGCGTTTGCGGCAATGTGATTGAAACGAAATCAACCAAAAAAGACATCAAAATAGATATTTGTTCCCGCTGTCATCCGTTTATCACCGGCAAGCAAAAAATTCTCGATACAGCGGGACGTGTGGAGAAATTCAAAAGGAAATACGCGCCCAAAGCGGAAGTTGCACCCAAAGCAGAAGTCGCACCGGTTAAAAAGAAAACAACAAAAAAAGCATCGGCTTAACTTTGTGCCGACAGGCATACCCCTTTGGACTTTGTCCTCATGATCAACAGGTCAGAACATTCCCGGCATTTATAGCTGCGTCCTCCCAGAAAGAGGAGCGCTATAAATGCGTCTTTCCCCCCTCAACCAACATTTTTTGAAGATCTGCCGGCAAGGTAAGCTATGGATATTTTACTCAACAAATTACGTGATATTGAACTCCGCTACCGGGAACTCGAAGGACTCCTCAGTGATCCCCAGATTGTTTCCAAACAGGGGTTGTATCAGAAATATGCCAAAGAGCACTCGGATTTAACCAAGCTTGTGGAAAGCATCCGCCAGTATGAAAAAATCAAGGCACGTATTGCCGAGAATCAGGAACTCCTTGCCGAAAACGATGAAGAATTAAGGGCAATGGTTAAGGAAGAAATGCCCCTCCTGCAGCAGGAAATCTCCGAAATAGAGGGGAAAATAACGATTTTACTCCTCCCCAAAGATCCCAATGACGACAAAAACGTCTTTCTGGAAATCCGTGCGGGCACGGGCGGCGATGAAGCCGGCCTGTTTGTCGGCGATTTATTCCGCATGTACGCGCGCTATGCCGAAGCTCAGGGCTGGCATGTGGAAATCGTCAGTTCGTCTCCGGCGGGCGGTATGGGCGGCTTTAAGGAAATCATCGCCCAGATCGAAGGCCGGGGCGCATACAGCCGTTTAAAATATGAAAGTGGCGTGCACCGCGTCCAGCGCGTCCCCGTCACCGAGGCACAAGGCAGGATTCATACGTCGGCCGTCACCGTTGCCATCATGCCGGAGGTGGAAGACGTGGAATTGACCATCGACCAAAACGAGCTGCGGATTGACGTTTACCGTTCAACCGGCCACGGCGGCCAGAGCGTCAATACAACGGATTCGGCCGTCCGCATCACCCATTTACCGACGGGACTGGTCGTAACCTGCCAGGATGAAAAATCCCAGCTCAAGAACAAGATCAAAGCCATGAAAGTTTTGCGGGCGAGGCTTCTGGATGCCATGGTGCAAAAACAAAATGCCGAACAGGCCCAGGTGCGCAAAAGCCAGGTGGGCACCGGCGACCGCTCCGAGCGCATTCGCACCTACAATTTTCCGCAGGGCCGCATCACCGATCACCGCATCAATCTAACCCGCTACGATCTTGACAATTTCATTAACGGCAATATCGGCGTCATGATTGACGCGCTGGCTTCACACTATCAAGCCGAACTGCTCAACAAGCAGGGATGATGACGCAAAAGATTTTGTTTACACGCCGCGCATAATAGTTTTTGACAAAAAGACCCCGAATATGCTTTACTCGACACCCTACGAAACCCTATCGTAGAAACAGGCTGCGGCATGAATCTTAACCCAGGGCAACTTCCCACTTATAAAGCCCTGTTCCCTGTCCTGAGAACCCGGACCACCTGTGGAACTGCCCCGTCCGGAGGCGAAAAGGGAGTAAACATTTAATGCGGCTAATAAGGCTTTGACAAATACTTTTGTCGGGAAAGGAGGAACACGAGAGAGAAAACTCAAGTGCCGTTAAGCACTCTTACAAACACAATAACTTAAAAAAGGGGAGGTCGTAACATGAGAAAGAAACTATTTTGCATCATGCTGATCGGGTTGTTAATTGTTTTAATAACAGGCGTTGCCATGGCCCAACAACCAGTGATTAAGTGGAAACTGCAGTCTCACTGGCCAGCCGGCAGCGGATCCTTCAAGCCCATGAAGGATTTCATCGAGCAAGACATCCTTAAACTCACCAATGGCCGGCTGCAGATAGCTGTCTATCCCGCTGGGTCCCTGATTCCAACCAAGGACATCTTTGGCGCCATCCGCAAGGGTACGGTCGAAATGGTAACGGCGTCCCCTATCTACTGGATGAGCTCGATCCCCGTCGCCACCGTGGCGGCCAACTTTCCGACGACCTTCCTGAGTCACAAGGAAGGGCTGCATTTTCATTTCAAAGCCGGCTTTGAGCAGCTGCTCAAAGACGCCCACATCAAGCACAACCTCCTCTATTACACGGAGAAAATCTATCCCACGGCCCTGATGTCCAAAAAACCCATCACCAAGATCGATGACTTCAAGGGTTTAAAGGTCCGTTCAGCCGGGGCTATCGCGGATATGTTGCGAGAGATGGGGGCGTCCCCTACCTTGATCCCTGGTGAGGAAATCTATCTGGCCTTGCAAACCGGCGTCATCGACGCAGCGCACTGGGGCGCGGCGGTAGGAGGGCTCACCATGAAACTCTGCGAGGTTGCCAAGTACTACATCCAGCCTGATCTGGCCATGTCCGGCGTCGATATTTTCGCCATTAACAAGGAGGCCTTCGATGCGTTGCCCAAGGATTTGCAGACGATTCTCGATAAGGCCCTGAAGGAGAGGGTATTTTTAAGGACGGAAGAATACGCACTGGAAGAGCAAAAGGCTCTGCAAACCATGATTAAGGATTACAAGGTCTCCGTCTCCACCTTAGTGACCGCAGACCAGAAAAAAATGAGGGCGGCGGCTATGAAGCAATGGGACGTGGTTGCCTCTAAAGACGCCGATTCGGCCAAGGCCATCGGCATGCTGAAGGCTTATCTGAAAGAACTGAAATACCTCGATTGATCCGTTCCGTTCAAGAAGTCAGAGGAGACCTTTGCATAGCTTTATAAAACCAGTAATTATATGCAAGGGTCTCCAGAGATCCTGATTCTTTTTTATAGAGGAGGTTAAATCATTCATGAAAATATTTTTCAAATGGATCGACCGGACCAATGAATACCTGGGGAAAGCCGTCAGCTATTTTATGCTCGTGCTCGTGGTGGTCATCCTGTACGAGATATTTGTCCGGTATGTGCTCAACAGCCCGACCATCTGGGCTCATGAAATTTCCCAGATGATCTTCGGGGCCTACATCCTCCTCCTGGGGGGGTTTCTTCAGCAGCGCAACGGCCACGTGAACGTAGAAGTACTTTATCTGCGCTTCAAACCACGCACCAGGGCCATCATCAACCTCTTCACCTGGCCTCTCTTCTTCCTGTTCTGCGGGGTTCTGCTTGTAAAAGGCTGGGATATGGGCTGGGATTCTTTTAAGTACCGGGAAACCGAGTCCACCTCGTTTGCTCCGCCCATCTATCCGATTAAAATGATGATTCCCCTGGGGGCTCTTCTTCTGCTGCTGCAGGGCCTGGTCAAATATATCCGGGATCTCAAGGTGGCCATCACCGGAAAGGAGGAGCCGCTATGAGCATCGAACTGATCACCGTCCTCCTCTTCGGAGCCCTCATCTTTTTCCTTTGTCTTGGCCTCCCCCTGGCCTTTGTCCTGGGGGGCGTCGGGGTTGTGGGCTGCTACTTTCTCTGGGGCGACAAGGGCCTTTACATGATCGCCTCCCAGACCTATGGGGCCATGGGAAAATTTTCCCTGCTGGCCATCCCTCTGTTTATCTTTATGGCCATGATTCTGGAGCGGGCGGGCGTGGCCGATGACCTCTACGCCATGATGCACCGCTGGATGGGACCACTGCGGGGAGGCCTCGCCATCGGCACGGTGGTCATCTGCACTGTTTTTGCCGCCATGGCCGGGGTCAGCGGGGCTGCCACCGTCTCCATGGGGGTCATCGCCCTGCCGGCCATGCTCAAGCGGGGTTATGATAAAACAATCGCCATGGGCTGCATCTCGGGCGGGGGGGCCCTGGGCATTCTGATTCCACCCAGCGTGCCCATGATTATTTATGCGACCCTGACCGGCGAGTCCATCGGGGGGCTCTTCGCCGGAGGCATCCTGCCCGGCCTGCTCCTGGCCTTGCTCTTCATCCTTTATATCGGCATCCGCTGTCACTTCCAGCCTGCGTTGGGACCGGCCCTGCCTGTGGAAGAAAGGGTGTCCTGGCGCGAAAAAATGATTTCTCTGAAGGCGGTGGGCCTGCCGATCATGATTATCGTCATGGTTCTGGGGTCGATCTATGCGGGGGTCTGTACGGCCACCGAAGCTGCCGCCCTGGGTTGCCTCGGAGCGGTCGTCTCGGCGCTTGTCTATCGAAGGTTGAGCTGGCACTTGATGAGGGAATCATGCTTTCGGGCTGCCGCTCTGACAGCCATGATCGTCTGGATACTCATAGGGGCCTACTGCTTCACGGCGGTTTACACCGGCACGGGAGCCCATCATCTGATGGAGAATATCATGCTCTCCATTCCCGGCGGCAAGTACGCCATCCTGATCTCCATGCAGCTGATCTTTTTCATCCTGGGCTGCATCCTGGACCCCGTCGGGATTATCATGATCTGTACGCCGGTCTTCGTTCCGGTCATCAAGTCCCTGGGCTTTGATCCCCTCTGGTTCGGCGTCCTGTTCATCATGAATATGGAAATGGGCTACCTGACGCCTCCTTTTGGTTTCAATCTGTTTTATATGAAAGCTATCGCCCCGCCGGGGATCACCATGGTCCATATCTACCGCTCGGTCGTGCCCTTCGTGATTCTTCAGGCCGTCGGGCTGGCCATCGTCGTCATCTTCCCGGAGATCGCTCTCTGGCTCCCGAAATTGATGGCGAAGTAAAAAACTCCGCCGGGACACTGACAACCTCAGCAACCTTCAGCAAGAGGCTGGGAATAAACTTCCCAGCCTCTTTACTTCATAGAGATCTCTCGTTACGCCCGTGTGCCGTCATTTGATAGATCTCAATTCCCGCCGTAAGATCTTACCCACCGCGCTTTTG
>CAYGNV010000058.1:0-3200 GCA_964351355.1 uncultured Smithella sp. | reverse complement strand
CCCACCGCGCTTTTGGGCAGGGCATCCAAAAACTGGATGGCTTTCGGTCTTTTAAAGGTGGGCAAATGCCCCTTGCAGAAATTCAGAAGCTCTTCTTCCGTGATTGCCCCCGGCGTCTTGAGGGTGACAAACGCCTTGACGGCCTCGCCGTAAACCGGATCGGGAATACCGATAACGCCTGCCTCCAGGACTTCGGGATGCATGTGCAAAATGTTTTCAATTTCCTTTGGATAGATATTCTCTCCCCCGCGAATAATCAAATCTTTCTTACGATCGGTGATATAGACATAGTCATCTTCGTCGATCCGCCCGACGTCACCCGTATGGAGCCAGCCGTTGCGCAGCACCGACGCTGTTTCTTCTGGCTTGTTCCAATATCCCTTCATCACGCCCGGGCCTTTGATGACAATCTCGCCCGTCTGGCCGGTGGGGAGCTCCTGGCCTTTGTCGTCAAATATCTTGATGGTATTGCATTTCTGATAGCATTTCCCGATGGAGCCGTACTTGGGCGGCCGCCTGCCCGCGATATTGCCGCAGTTAACCGTTGTGGCTTCGCTGAGTCCATACCCTTCCCAGATATCGTTTTTGTATTTTTCCCGCCACGTGCGGGCCACTTCCAGCGGCATCGGCGCCGCGCCGCAGATACAGGTTTTGAGCGAACTCAAATCATACGTCGCAGCCGCGGGGTGATTGAGGATCTGGATATACATGGTCGGCACGCCGCGAAAATCCGTGATTTTATGCTTGTCGATACATTTCATGGCCTCTTCGGGATCCCAGCGACTTATCACGACCAGTTTACCACCCGTCAGAAACTCGAGATTCAAGGCGAAAACCCCATAGCCGTGGAACAGGGGAAGGGTGATCAGCGATATCCGGTTGCGGCTGACGCCGAATACTTCGCCTTCCTTTTCCTCTTTTTTAACCTGCCCGCCGTCCTTTTCATGCATAGTGCCCCTGACGGAAACACCCCAGGAATCCAGCAAAACCTGATCATAATATCCCGTCACATGCGTATACCAGTTGTAATGGGTGAGCATGACGCCTTTCGGGTTTCCGGTGGTGCCTGCGGTGTAGATCATCACGGCGGTGTCGTCGTTATCCGTCTCTGTAATGGTTAGTTGATCCGATTCCTGTTTTGTGACTTCGTCGTAGGCAAAGGCGCCTTCGGGAATGGATCCCCCGCATACTATAACATGCTTGAGTTCGGGCGCTTCCCGTCGGGCCTCTGTAATATTACCCAGGTAATCGATGTGGCTGATTAAGGCGGACAAACCCGCGTCCTTATAAATATAGGCAAGTTCGAATATCCGCAGGGACGGGTTGACAGGGACCAGGATGGCCCCGATCTTGAAAGTTGCGAAAAATGTCTGAATGAGTTGGGTGCCGTTGAGCAGCTGCACGCCCACCCGGTCGCCCTTTTTGATGCCCAGTCTTTTCAGGGCATTGCCCAACCGGTTGGCCGTGCGGTTCATCTCGACGTTGGTATGCCATTTGTCCTCAAAATAAACAAATTCGTATTCGCCGAATCTCTGGATATTGTCGTCTGCTAAGCGCCCTATGTTCATCACCCTTCTCCTTTTCTCAAGAATTATTGTCTGCAATCGCTTACAGGCACACATTATGCCTGAACTGACTATCTGAAGACTCTTCTTCCGGGTTCAAGCTTCTGCCGTTGCGATTGCCGGAGCTTTATCCACAACGATTATGAACCACAGACAACCCTCGTCATCACGAGGCTGCTTTACTGGCTTTTTCATTGCAAGACGCCGGCGCCATTGTCAAGCCATTTTTAAAGGGGCGATTGCTTAGTCGCCCCTTTATTTTTATTTTTGCTCCGACTCAAACTGATTTTTGGCCGACCAGAAGGCAGGCAGGTGGCGGATCAGATACCAGAGGCTTTTGCGGTGCTGCCAGAGGCGCTTGCGGAATTTCCTGCGCCAGGCGGGATCGGAATAAAAGCGTTTGACGTGTTCGTTGTAGAGGTGATCGAGTTTTCCCTTGGATTCAATTCCGCGCGGAAGGAAAACAAAGTTCAGGCAATTCATCAGCCGCCAGTCTTCTTCAAATGTCCCTTCGTCGCGAATCGTTGCCCACAGCGGCGCGCCGGGAAACGGCGTAAACTTGGCCATGTTCATATCATCGAGCCCCAGCGCAATAATAAAATCGGATGTGCGCTTAATCGATTCTTCCGTTTCACCCGGCAGACCCATCATAAACAAGCCCTTGGCACGCAAGCCTGCCGCCTGAATGCGCCGCACGGTATCGCGCACGTCATCGAGCGATACGCCGGACTTGTGGCGAGCCAGCATGTCCGGATCAGCCGATTCAATGCCCAGCGATACCATCAGACAACCGGCCTCCTTGAGCATCTTCAATAAATCATCATCCGTGTAACCCACGCGCACGGCGCAGTTGAAGTTCATGCCCAACGGCTGCCGCGCCAGTTTTCCGCACAGGTCCATAATCCGCTTTTTGTTGGCCGTAAAGAGATCATCGTAAATATTGACATGCCGCACGCCGAATTGATCGTGCAGGTATTTCATGTGCTCGTAAATGTAGGCCGCCGAGTTATAACGGAAACCCTTTTGAAAAACGGAACGGTCGCAGTAGGAACACTGAAACATGCAGCCGCGAGACGTGATCATCGTCGCACCGGGTGCCTGGCTGTAGCTGAACAGCGGCAGGTGATAATCATTGGGGAAACCTGTAAGTTTTTCATAGGCCGGAAACGGAAGATCGTCGAGATTGGCGATATGTTTTCTGGGTTCATTGGCGCAGGCTTTGCCTGCTTGCCTGCGGATCAGGCCGGGAATAGAGGCAGGATCAATGTCTGCTGCCAGTTCAGCCATCGTGATTTCGCCTTCGCCCGCCACAAAATAATCGAAGGACGGATAAGACGCCAGAAGCTTTTCCTTCAGCGCGGAAACATGGACGCCGCCACAAACGGTGACGATAGTGGGATTTTTTTCTTTGATTTTTTGCGCGATATCGGCGGCATCTAGGAATGACGACGTGGTCGTCGAAAATCCGACTATTTGAGGTTCATAGTTGAGAACCGCCTGAACCTGCTGATTGATATCCACCGGCGCGCCGGGGCCGAGGCAGTCATAAACAAACACCTCATGCCCTTCGCGCATCAGATAGGCCGCGATGGACAACATGCCCTGCGGCACCATGCGGTTGGCGATGTCGGTAAT
>CAYGNV010000057.1:11270-12898 GCA_964351355.1 uncultured Smithella sp. | reverse complement strand
AATCTTCATTTTCCAAACTCCTGAGATATTCAATATCATCCTGGTCCTGGCCACTGTTGCGCAACGAAACTGATTACAGCCAGCGCTTGCGGCGGCGGTAGGATTTGACATCTTTGTAGGATTTGGCGATGCCTGATGCGGCCATGCCTAAGTAAAATTCCTTGACATCCGGATTGTCGGATAAATCTTTGGACGTGCCTTCCATGACGATCTTGCCGTTTTCCATCACATAGCCGTAATGCGCGACTTGCAGCGCCATCGGAGCGTTTTGCTCCACCAGCACGATAGTCGTCGCGTGTTCTTCGTTAATTTTTTTTATAATGCGGAAGATTTCCTGCACAACCAGGGGCGCAAGTCCCAGCGACGGTTCATCGAGCATCAGCAGTTGCGGATGCGCCATGAGCGCGCGTCCGATGACGAGCATCTGCAGTTCGCCACCGCTGCAATACCCAGCAAGCGCTTTTCTTCTTTGCACAAGCGCCGGAAAATAGTGATAGACCATTTCCAGATCCTGCTTGTAGGGCTTGCCCGGCCTTGTTGCGGTGCCGACACGCAGGTTTTCTTCAATGGTCAGATATTTGAATGGCTGGCGGCCTTCCAGAACCTGGAAAATCCCCTGGCGGGTAATGAATTCCGGCGCCTGATTCTGAATGTTCACACCATTAAAAATAATACTGCCGTCCGTTACTTCTCCGTTTTCCGGTTTGAGCAGACCGGAGATGGCCTTGAGCGTCGTGGTCTTACCCGCGCCGTTGCTTCCCAGAAGCGAAACGATATGGCCGCGTTCAACCGTAAGCGAAACGCCCTTGAGCACCTGAATGACGTCGGAGTAAACGACGGATATATTGTTGAGCTGTAAAAGAGTTTCTCCCATAATTCATCCTTCAATCCCGCTATGCGGGATAAGAAAACTTACGCATTTGCTTTGAAAAAAAGCAAATGCTGGTTTTCTAATATGAAAACGGCCAGAGTCGGAAACTCGAACGGAGTATCCGCCACATTTCCGCAAGCCCCTTCGGTTCCAGCAAAATGAATAAAACAATCGCCAGGCCGAAAACGAATTCGCGAAGCGGCGCCATGTTCAGACCCATGCTGGTGATAAATCCGACATTCATTAAAACCCCGATTGCATAACGCAAGACTTCGTTTAACACCGTGATAAAGGTCGCGCCGAAAATCGCGCCGGGAATATTGCCCATGCCGCCGATGATGACCATCGCGATAAATTCTACCGACAGGCCGAGATTGAAGGGTTCGGTTGTGATGCTGACCATATAATAAGCCCAGATCGCGCCTGCAAAACCTGCGTAAAAAGAGCTGATGGCAAAAGACAAGAGCTTGTATTTGAAGATGGGAATGCCCATGCCTTCGGCGGCGCGGTCATTGTCCCGGATGGCAATAAAAGCGCGGCCGTACTTGCTGCGCATGATGTTGACGGCAAACCAGGTCATCAAGACCAGACAGATGAAAATCAGAAAGAAAAAGGCTTTATCTCCCGATATATTCCAGCCCAGAATGTTCGGCGAAGGCAAGGTAATGCCCATGGTTCCTTTCGTCAGGCTCTCCCACTGGATCAGCACATATTCAATAATAAACTGCCCTGCCAGTGTCGCAATGGTCAGATAAAG
>CAYGNV010000057.1:0-11170 GCA_964351355.1 uncultured Smithella sp. | reverse complement strand
TCAGCACATATTCAATAATAAACTGCCCTGCCAGTGTCGCAATGGTCAGATAAAGCCCTTTGAGACGGCCGGAGGGGATGCCGAAAATCATGCCGACCATAGCAGTGATCAGCCCGGCTGCGGGAATGCAAACGTAAAACGGCAGACCCAGCCTTGTTGCCAGAATGGCGCCGGCGTAGGCGCCGACACCGAAAAACGCGCCGTGCCCCAGCGAGATTTGTCCCGTGTAGCCGACCAGGATATTAAGCCCGATCGCGCCAATGGCCATAATCCCGATGGTGTTTAAAATGTAGAGCATGTAAGGGCTGAGGAAAAAAGGCGCCATACTGAAGAGTAAAATCAGAAAAACGATGAGACAAGTCCTGCCGTGCCATGTTTCAAATATGGCCAGTTCCTCGGCGTATGATTCGCGGAAATTGCCGCAGGGATGAAAAGATAATTTTTTCATGAAACGCTTTCCTCTAAACTCTTTCAATCTCCACCAAGCCGAATAAGCCGTAAGGCTTGACCATCAGAATAAAGACCAGCACAATGTAGGGAACCACGTCGCGCAGCGATGGCGACAAATAGCCGCCGGTAAAGGTTTCCAGAAGACCGATGATAATGCCGGCGATAATCGCGCCGCCAATGCTGTCCAGGCCGCCTAAAATGACAACGGGAAACACCTTCAGACCGATGGCGGAGAGATCATGGACGTTGACGCCGTTGATGATGCCCAAAACGATACCGCTCATGCAGGCCACCATGGCTGCAATCGCCCAGGAGAGCGCAAAAACGCGGCGCACATGAACGCCCAGAGACAAGGCGGCCTTTTGATTATCCGCCACCGACCGCATGAAAATGCCCTGCGACGACTTTTTGAAAAACAAGCCGAAAAGAACCAGAAAAATGACGCTGATGATCAGGGAGGCCGAATAGACGGGCGCTATGTAAATCGATCCCAGTTTGATCTCCAGAGCTTGCGGCAGAAATTCCGGATAGGTATGCAGATTGCCGCCCCAAATGAGTAAAATGAGCCCTTTGAACATGGCGGCCAAGCCAACGGTCAGCATAATGACGAAAATGAGTTTTTCGCCGATGAGCGGACGGAGAAAAAACTTTTCGATTAAAACGCCCAGAATAAAGCAACCCGCCAAGGTCAATAGAAATGCGGCCAACACCGGCAGTTTTCCCCAGGTCACAAGCGACAGAAAGAAGAAAGCGCCCAGGGCCAGAAGCTCTCCATGCGCGAAGTTGAGAACGCTCGACGCCTTGAAGATCATGACAAAGCCCATGGCGGAGATGCCGTAAAGCAGCCCGACGCAAACGCCGTTCACCAATAATTGCAGAAAAAAATCCATAGTCCAATCCCTTAATCCACGTTGATTACGTTGATGGTGGTTTCAATCTCCCCGATACGGCCGTCCCGGTAACGAACTTTCCCCGTGACCTGAACATTCTTCTGCCCGCCGTACATGGCTTCGATAATTTTAAGATAGAGGCCGTAAACAAAACGCCTGCGAACTTTGCCTGTGCGTGTCAATTCATCATCATCCGCATCAAGCAGTTTATAGAGCAATACAAATTTTTTGATTTTCATCACGTCGGGAAGCTGCTCGTTCACCTGACGCACTTCCTTGAGAATCATTTCTTCCACGGCCTGCTGCTGGGATAAATCCATGTAGGTGGTGTAGGGGATCATTCGATCCTCCGCCCAGTTGCCGACGTTGCCCAGATCGATATTGATCATGGCGGTAATGTAAGGTCTGGCTTCGCCGAAGGTGACCGTTTCTTTAATGTAGGGGCTGAACTTCAGGCGGGTTTCGATAAAGTCAGGTGAAAAAGCCTCGCCGCTTTTATTGCGGATGATGTCTTCCTTGCGGCCGATAATCAGCAAATGACCGTCTTCATCGATGTAGCCTGCGTCGCCGGTTTTCAGCCAGCCGTTTTCAAACGCGCCTTCCGTCGATTTATAGTCGTTGTAGTAACCGGAAAAATTTGCTTCCGATTTCACAAGGACCTCCTGGTCGTCGGCGATCTTGATTTCCGTCTGCGGCAGGGGCAGGCCGACCGTCTCCAGTTTGACTTCATGGTCCGGTTGAATTTGAAAAATGCCGCCCGATTCCGTCAGCCCGTAACATTGTTTTAAATTAAGACCGATGGCCCTGAAAAATCCGATTACGTCGGGACTGATCGGATGGCCGCCGGTAAATGCACTGGAAAAGCGCGCACAACCCAAACGATCCAGAAGAGGCCTGTAAACGGCAAAGGACATAAACCGGTAGAGTACTTGTGTCGGCAGGGAAATTTTCTGCTTACGCAGCTGTTTTTGTACAATGGATCGTCCGAGGCTTTCTCCCCAGTAGAAAAGTTTCTTTTTGAGCCAGCCTGAGTCTGAAATTTTTACACGGATGCGGGAGGCCATGTCTTCCCAGAAGCGTGACGCGGTGATCAGCATGGAAGGTCCGATTTCACGAAAATCCTCAGCTACTGTCTCTGCGGTTTCCGGAAAGTTCATCGTCATGGCCGTACCCAGGGCAACGCCCATCCCCCACATCTGATCGACAATCCAGGCCGGCGGCGACATGGAGATCCAGTTTTCTTCGACCTGAATGTTTTCAGCCACACACCACTGTTCGGCGATGGATGTTAAATTCCGATGCGACAACATGGCTATTTTCGGCACGCCTGTGGTTCCGGATGTCTGAATCATCACGGCAATGTCATGGGGCCTGCCTTTGGCGATTTGCGCTTCGATATATCCCGGATGATCAACCAGATATTTTTCGCCCAGTTCCAGGAGTTTTGCGTAACTCAAAAGCCAGGGGTCATCTTCGTAGGAGGTCATGCCGGTGGGATCGATATAGATGACCTTTTTAACGGGCGTGAGCTTGTCTTTCACTTCGAGAAGCTTGTCCACCTGTTCCTGATCCTGCACGACCACAATCGGGGAATGAATGCGTCCGATGGAGAAAGACAGTTCTTCGGCAACGGACGATGTAAATAAATTCAGTGTGGTTGCGCCCAGCGCGTGGCACGCCAGTTCCGAAAACAGCCACTCCGGGGCGTTATTGACAATCATGCAGAGGTTTTCGCCACGCTGTAAATTCAAGGCGGCAAAACCAGCCGCCGTCTTTTTCACGAAACTGAGATAGTCGTTCCAGGTATATTTCTGCCAGATGCCGTATGCTTTTTCACGAATCGCCGTTTTCTGGTCGCCAAACGTCTCTGCGTTTTGCACCAGAATCTGCGGCAGGGTGAAGTTGCGGTAATCGCGGCTATGTTTTGTGTCGTCAGCCAAGGTTTCTAAGCCTTCTTTAGTCCAGTTTCTGCGCTTCGCCCAGGTATGCCTTAATGACTTCCCGATTCGCGCTGATTTCCCCGGGGGTTCCTTCCCCAAGCTTTTCACCGAAGTTGAGTACCATGATCCTCTGGGCAATGCTCATAACAATAGACATGTCGTGTTCGACCAGAATCATCGTAAGGCCCCATCGGCCGTTTAATTCCAGTAGAAATCTCACCATATCTTCTTTTTCTTCCAGATTCATGCCCGCAAATGGCTCATCCAGAATCAGAAGTTTCGGTTCGAGCGCCAGCGCCCTTCCCAACTCCACGCGTTTCATCATGCCGTATGGCAGAGAGCCAACGGTTTTCTTGCGGATGGATTGCATCTCCAGAAAGTCGATGATTTCTTCGAGGATCTGCCGATGACGAATTTCTTCCTGCCGGACTTTCGGCGAAAAAAAACAGGAACGCCAGAAGCTGTAATGGCAGTGGATATGACGCGCAAGCGTCATGTTGGCCAGAACCGTCATACCGGGAAACAACTCAATGTTCTGGAAGGTTCGACCGATGCCGACACCGACGAGCTGATGGGTATGAAAATTCGTAATATCGCGGCCATTGAAGATGATCTGCCCCTGCTGGGCATGATAAAATCCTGTAACGCAATTGAGCAAACTGGTTTTACCTGCGCCGTTGGGCCCGATGACCGCCATGAGTTCGCCGGTATGAACGCTGAGATCAACATCCTTGACCGCAACGACACCGCCGAAACTCAGTCGCAGGTTCTTGATTTCCAATTCGGCTTTTTTGTCTTCTTCCGGCCGGTTGACCATGATGGAAGGCCGGCTGCGAAATGCTTTCATGATTACCTCTGCGCAAATAAAAACACTGCGCTCAATTGCAACGTGGGATGCCGGACAATCCGGCATCCCACGTCATATTTACTATTTTTTGATCAGTTGGATCTTGTCTTTCCCCGGAATGTAGAAATTGGTCAGAGGAATATACGTCCCGTCTTCGGTGACTTTGACCATGCGCGCCGTAAATGAACCTTCGTGATTATCCTTGGTATAGGTAACAGCCGGAAACAGCCCGTCGAAATCTTCATTAACGAAGGATTCCATAGCGGCGTTGACAGTTGCCGGATTGATAACCTTGGATTTTTCATACGCACGAATAAAGGCTCTTTCCATGATCATGCCAACAACAACGCCTTCCCAGTAGGCCGCATCGAAAGAATCTACTGTTTTATATCGCTTCCAGAGTTCTTTCATAATCTCCATGCCCTTGATTTTATCCGAAGGCAGTCCGCCCGGAAACTGCATGACCAGTCGATCGCGGATCAGACCTTTGCCCATTTTGAAAAAGTCCGGATCTGTCGATGTCCAGGTTCCCAGGAAAACAGGTTCGTACTTGATGCGGTCGGCGCTTTTGAAAGCGGTAATGATGGCCGAGGGCAGCATCTGCATAAAAACATATTCCGCGCCCGCTTTTTGAAGACGCAAAAGCTCCGTGTTCAGATCCACCGTGCGGGGTGGAAATTCTTCTATCGCCACCAGATCGATTCCCAGCTTCTTTGCATAGTCTTGACTTGGCGTGTGAATCGAACGTCCATAGGCATTATTGTAAGTAAGCAGACCGACTTTCGGCGCGTCTTTGCCTTTATGGATGGCTTTAATATATTCCAGAACCGCCTGACAGTCCATCTTGTAGCTGCCGAAGGGCAGATACATGTAATCAAATGGCTTTTCCAGAATTTCCCAACTGGTGGAATAGTTGATGGTCGGAACTTTGTACTCCTGAATGATGGGCTTTGCCGCCAGTCCTTCGCCAGCGCTCCAGGTGGCGATGATATCGACTTTATCCTGCATCACGAATTTGCGGACAGCCGCTTGGGCCTCCGGCACTTTGTAGGCCGTGTCAATGGTGATCATGTTGATTTTGTGACCGGATACGCCGCCTTTGACTTCGTTGACGTATTGAAAATATTCTCTTTGACCTTTTTCATGAAACTTTCCCCAGCTCGAAGCCGGTCCCGTCAGATTGATTGCCGCGCCTACTTTAATGGGTTTCTTCTCGGCCGCCGCACTGCCGACGGTCAAAAACACAAATGCTGAAATCGCCAGTAATATACTGCTCCATCTCTTCATTTTTCCATCCCCCTCGTTTTATTTTTTAACGCGTCCCTTTTGCCCAAAAAAAAACCGTGGGCAAATTTTCATCTGCCCACGGTTCATTTCCCTTAACGATCGGTCATGATACTTTCAGGCAGACCTTAAAGCCTATAAAGCTAAAAAAGTAAAAGCTAACTGCCTGAGTAAATAAATATCGTTTTAACATCTCTAATTACACCTCATGTTCTGCGTGTTCTGCGTGTATAGGCAAATGGCCGAAAAAAGTCAAGAAAAAAGTTTTTTGAAAATAATCTTCTTTCCGTTTTCAGCGCTCGTCCAACGGAACATAGTGCCGTAATTTGCTGCCCGTGTAGATTTGTCTGGGGCGGCCGATTTTCAGAGGCACGGCATCATGCATTTCCTTCCACTGCGCAATCATGCCTGGCAATCTGCCGATAGCGAACATGACCGTAAACATGTCTGTCGGAATTCCGATCATCCGGTATAAAATACCGCTGTAGTAGTCAACATTGGGATAGAGCTTGCGTTCAATAAAGAACTCGTCATTTAACGCCGCCTCTTCCAGTTCCATGGCGATATTAATCAGCGGGTCCTGATAGTTATATTTTTTAAAGATCGTTTCACAATATTCTTTCAGAATCCTGGCGCGGGGATCGTAATTCTTATAAACACGATGCCCGAAACCGAACAGGCGGAATTTGCTTTCTTTGTCTTTGGCCGACGAAATGCATTGCTGGACAGTGATGTTGTCATGTTTTATGCTTTCCAGCATTTCGACCACTTTCTGATTCGCGCCACCATGCAGCGCCCCCCAGAGCGCGCAGATGCCCGCGCAAATCGAGGCGTAAAGATTGGCCATGCTGCTGCCGACCAACCGGACGGTTGACGTGCTGCAATTCTGCTCATGATCAGCGTGAAGGATTAGCAATGTGGAAAGAGCCCTTTCAATATACGGGTCCGGAACGTAGGGATTTACCGGACTATCAAACATCATATATAGAAAGTTGGACGCGTATTTCAGGTCGCGTTTGGGATACACATGCGGCTCTCCAATACTGTGTTTGTATGAATACGCTGCAATCGTGCGGATTCTGGAGATCAAAGAGGCGGCCATCAAATCAAATGTGTCCGCCTGAAAATCTTCCGTGAAATAGTCCGTGTAATAAACAGACATAGCGTTGACCATCGTTCCCAGGATTGCCATCGGATGAGCCGTCGGCGGAAACCCGTCAAAAAAACGCAGCATCTCTTCATGAATCATTGAATTCTGTGTGAGGCGCTGAGAGAACAACTGCTGCTGTTCCTTGTTTGGAAGATTGCCGTAGATCAGCAAATAGGCTACTTCGGAGAAACTGGCTTTTTCGGCAAGTTCCTCAATAGGAATACCCCGATACCGCAAGATGCCGTTATCGCCATCTATAAATGTTATAGAGGACATGCAGGATCCCGTATTTTGATAACCGACATCCAGCGTAATCAGATTGGTTTCCTGCCTCAGGTTGGATATATCGATCGCCCTTTCACCCTCGGTGCCCTCGATGATCGGCATTTCCAGATTTATTCCGTTGAACGTTAATTTTGCTTTTTCCATGGTTTTCTTAGTCTCCCCGTAGTTGATATACATTAAACAGAAAAAGGCTGTCAAGATTTTATAAAGAAAACTTCCTTGAATTATCATTTTTAAAGTGCTAGAAACTGGGTGGTTTCAATAATGACAGCCTAAAATTCCAGGAGATCAATATGAAAAAAATTATCAAGTATGTCCTCTGTCTGGCGATTATTCTGCTTGCAGCGCAAGCGATATGGGCCAAAGAAAAATACACGGTAACGGTTTTGCCTTTTTCGCTGCACAGCGCAGAAAATATCGAATATGTTCGCCAGGGAATCAGCGATATGCTGGCGAGCCGTATCTCGGTTGCCGATAAAATTGAAGTAACGCGCAAAGATGTTGTTCAGGATGTTCTTAAAAAATCAGGGACTAAAGAACTGAGCCTGACAGACGTTCAAAACATCGGCAGGCAATTGAAATCCGATTATGTGGTCTGGGGAAGTATTACGAAAATCGGCAACAGCATCAGCATCGACGGTAAACTCATGGATATGATTAACGGCAAGTCGGATGTCGGCATTTTTTCCCAATCACAAACTCTTGACGAAGTGATTCCTAAAATTAACGATTTTTCACAACGAATAGTCCAAAATATTCTTGGAGCAACACCGCAAGTTCTGCCTGTAGCCTCCGCCACACCCGCGGTCGTTCCACCGCCCGCTCCCGGAGCATCACGTGAAGCGCAAATCATTGCGGGCATGAAAACAGGCGGTAAAAAAGGAACACTGACCTCCATGATCAATCCCGATTTCATCAACGCGTCGGACCCTATCACCCGCAAAGGTTTCTGGATGAGCCAGCAGTTCAAAACGGAATTTAAGGGGATGGATGTCGGAGACGTCAATAAGGACGGCTTAAATGAAGTCGTCGTTATTGATGCCCACAACGTTTATATTTATCAAAAAACAAAGGATAATTTAAAGCTACTCAAACAAATAAAAGGTAAGCAACATAATAATTACATATCGGTGGATGTAGCAGACATTAACAGGGACGGCACTCCGGAAATTATTATTACCTCGCTGAATGATAAAATATTGAATTCATTTGTCCTCCAATTCAAAGACGGCGACTACAAGATCATTGCTTCCGATATCCGGTATTTTCTGCGCGTGATTGATAAGTCTTCGGGCGTTCCAATCCTTCTGGGACAAACTTATGGAATGGATAAGGTATTTGACACGCAGATTTATGAAATGGTCTGGCGGGATGGAAAATATGTTTCCGGTGATAAAATGAAAATACCCATGGGATTGTCTATTTACGGTTTGACCATCGATACGCTGGGTTCGGGCACCAGCGAAAAGATTATCGCCCTTGATGAACTAGACTATTTATGCATTATTTCACCGACAAACAAACAGATGAGCCGGATTTTATCTTTTGGTTTTTCACCAGACGAGCTGATCTGGAGAAGCGATACAGTCTATGGAGGCAGTAATAATTATATCGCTAACATTGACAAGCAGAGATCCAGCGGCGACGATCCGGCAGAGAGCGCATTTGCCAATATGCGTATTCTGTCGTTTGACACCAACAAAGACGGTAAAAAGGAACTTATCATCGTCAAAAACCTGTCTTCTGTTGGCCGCATCTTTAAAAATCTGAAACTTTTCACGTCCAGTGAAATATACAACCTGGAGTGGGACGGTCTCGGCATGTCGGAAAATTGGCGGACAAAAAAAATCAACGGCTATGTCGCTGACTACGGTTTTAAAGACATTGATAACGACGGCAAACCGGCACTTGTTCTGGCTTTGGTTCAATCCGTCGGAGCATCGATCAACGACCGAAGTGTCATTGTTGTCTATAAAATGGAGACGCCTCAATAGTGATTGACAAACGCTCTACTCTTAGATATAGCGTCCGGGCGACTTCGTAAACCACAAGATTGCGAATGTCGCGTGGAAACCCATTAAAAGTTTTAGGAATATAAAAATCTCTCAGAGGCGGTGTAGCTCAGCTGGTTAGAGCATACGGCTCATATCCGTAGTGTCCCCTGTTCAAATCAGGGCACCGCCACCAGCTTACCGACCCCGTCCATTTCAGGCGGGGCTTTTCACAAAGAATCTCATGGTTGCCAGATCAAAAAATAATTCGATCTTTCTGCCCCGGTCTTTCCTGAAAAACCGGCACCTTCAGTCCATATTGGCTTCCGCACGTTTGTTAATTCCCTCCCATCGCCCCCTTCTGGAACATTCGCAAGAATTAATTGTTGACACGACGGAAGGATCGAAATTGCTGGCTTATTTTTCTCCTCATCCCCGTTCCAGAGGACTGATGATCATTCTACATGGATGGGAAGGCTCCTCCTCATCGGCCTATGTGTTGGCCGCCGGTTCCTATTTTTATGACAGGGACTTCTCTGTTTGCCGCTTAAATTTAAGAGATCATGGCGACTCCCATCATCTTAATGAAGGCCTCTTTCACGGCGCTTTGCTTCAAGAGACGTTTGATGCGGTCAACGCCCTTGCACAGTATTCCCAGAATTTGCCCGTCTATTTGCTGGGTTTTTCCCTGGGCGCCAACTTCGTCCTGCGCATCGCGATAAAACATTCTCAAACGCCGATTAAAAATTTGGAACAGGCGTTTGCCGTCAGTCCTCCTCTGGATCCTTATAAAACAACACTGGCTATCGACAGCGGTCTGGGCTTCTATCAAAAATATTTCATGAAAAAATGGAGGCGCTCGCTGAAAAAGAAGCAACAGCTTTTTCCACAAAAATATAATTTCACTGAAATGCTGCACGCCAGAACCTGTTTAGAGCTAACCTCGGACATGATGACATATTTTCCGGAATTTTCTTCCTATCGGGATTATTTCAAGTTATATACGCTAAACAAAAATTCTTTTCGGGATCTTAATTTACCGGTCAGGATATTTATTGCAGCGGATGACCCGGTTATTCCGCAAGACGATTTCCAATCGCTCAATGATAACGGTTTCCTGACAATATTCAGGCAGCCGTTTGGCGGCCATTGCGGTTTTATTGATTTGTTTCCGTACAGCCGCTGGTATAATGAAATGATTTCAAAAATATTAAGGTGAGTATTTAACGGACTATGCTGGATTTAAAACTGCTTCGGCAAAAAAATGATTTCCCGCTTTACGTCTTGAAACAATTAGACAAGGCGCCCATTGACTATCGCGAAAAACACCTCTCGATCGTCCAGTCCAATTCCACCGGAGCCAACCATCTTGAAGCCGGCGTTGTGGTGCTGCTTCATTATAAAAATTCAGAATATAGTTTTCAGTTGATTAAACGATCGGAAGCCGTCGCTCAGGCCGGCGACATCAGCTGTCCGGGTGGCATTCTGGAGCAATCGACGGATGAAATGTTGAGCCATATTTTATTAAAAACGGGCATTGTCCGCACCATCGACGATCGGATGTTGAACGATCTTCCGAACAAAGACGAACAAACGGTCTCTTTAGTCAGTCTTTTTCTGATGAATGCCCTTCGGGAATCCTGGGAAGAAATAGGCTTGAGTCCGCTCAATGTCTTGTTTCTGGGCGCCCTGCCCTCTTATTCACTGACTTACTTTTCCCGGACCATCTTCCCCGTGGTTTGTCTGGTTCGCGAACCCTACGAGTATCGGCTGAGTACCGAAGTTGAAAAAGTGCTGGAAATTCCACTTCGCTACTTTTTTCAAAGCTCATCTTATGCCACCGTAGAAGTTGAATCAGGCCTCGGACGTTCCGATCCGCGCTACGATATGAAATTCCCCTCTCTGATCATCCCGGACGGACATGGAAAAGATGACATTCTCTGGGGAGCGACATTTCATATCATTACTAATTTTTTGCAGATCATTTCCGGCAATTCTTTGCCGCCCTTATCCCCTTCGCGCATCGTCAAAAAAACGCTTTCTCCCTTCTATGCTTCAGGACATCGCCGTTAATAGAAGCTTTTTATCCATTAATCATATCTGCGTGGTTACGGTCGTGTTTGATTTTGACGGCACTCTGGAAATTAAATATTGATTTTGAACAAATGCGCCGCGCCATTCATCAACCTTATCTTTGATTGACATATTTTATCAAATTATATAACAAGTTTACAAAGCTGAACCCCCTGCTGAGTGTTTTTACAATCTGAGGAGAATTTTTTATGAATCCACATGTCTTTCGTGAGTATGATGTGCGAGGCGTCGTTGATAAA
>CAYGNV010000056.1:5466-12957 GCA_964351355.1 uncultured Smithella sp. | reverse complement strand
CCATCGATGTAGGCGATGAAGGGTTTTCTTTCCGATTCCTCAAAGGCCCGTTCGTTGAGCAAGCCGGTCTTTGGGTCGGTCATGTATGCACGACGCCTCTCAGCGTCCGTCATGTCATCCCACCGCTTGCGGCCGGAGGCATCAACACGTCTATCGGTAGTCACCGCCGCCGCATTCTCTCCGGCGGCTTCTGATACATTGGCGAAAAAGTCAGCCAGTTCGTCTAGGGCTGCTTCTTCACTTCCGGCGGTAAGATTCCCTTCTTCTGCAATCGCTTCTTGAAAATCCTCCACAAGCGATTCTTCAATCTCTGATATTGCTCCTGGGTCAATTCCTTCGGCCTCGATGGCATGTCTGATTTCACTCTGTTCCCCTTTCTCCATTTCACGGTAATAAGCCAATGCGTCGTAATACGCGCCGCCCGGACGCACTTCGCGCTTTATCGCGTCAACAATATCATAATACAAATCGCCTTGGTTGTCTTGAAGAACATGCTTGCCGCGAACGCGGCCAATGATCGCCGCCACCTGTTCGCTGGAAATAGATTTGCCTTTTTTCTTGTACCGCTTTACCAGATCCCTGAACCAATCCGGATATGTGGATTTGCCATAGACGAATTCACCGGTCGCATCATCCACGCCCTTGATTCCGCCGCCCTCGCCTTCGCGCATTTGCGTGGCCACTTCGTCCAGGACATAATCTATCTCGGTTTCGGTTAATCCGGATTCCCTGAGCGCCGTGTTTCGGTCTGCCGGACCGTCTAGTTTCCATCCTGTATGCCAAGGCATTGTTTTAGGCAAGCCCAAATTTTTCGCCATTTGAACAGCAACATAAGGCTCCTTGTTCCCTGTGAATATCAGACGCCCGCGTATCTTCTCGCCGTTCTGTTCCAGCATGACACGATGACCGTGTTCAAGGCCCGCGTCCTGAAGGGCCATGCGCCCCGCCTCAATCATCTGCTCGTTTTCCGATTGATAGATAGCGTCTATGACCGGGTAGGCCTGCGCGTATTCATCAGAGGCCAGGTATTTTTTCTTTGAGCCGTATTGTTGTGCTTTAAATTTGAAAAGGCGGTCAACGTCCTCGCTCGTATTCAAATTATTATACAATTCTCCGTCTGTTGGGATCGGCTCGGCCGGTTGTGCCTCCAAATCAGTTGCCGCTCGGCCTGGATGCGCGAACGCCCTATTGCCTTCGGCTTCGATAATGATCTTATTCAAATCATCATCGATTTCGGGCATCATTTTAACCAATTCATTGCGGCGTTCAAAGGCCTCCGGCAGCGACATGCCTCCTTGTGCATAGGCCTTGAATGTTTCAAGGGCTGCTGTTTTGGGGTCTGCTGATTGGCTGATAACCGGCTGGCTTACCGCAGGCGCGGCAGCTTGATCATTATCGACAAAATCACCCACATCGTCTTGCTGCTGTGTGGGCTGCTCTGCCTTGATTTTTTCCTGAATGCGAGAGCCTGTTTCTTCGGTTTCCGTCATTCGGCGGTCCGCTTCGGATTTCAACACGCCTATTGATTCACTGAGTTTTTTATCTCGCGGCCGCTCATTTGATAATTCAGTCGCGCCTTTGATAACGTTCGCAAGATCATTGTCGGAAAGGTCTTTGTGTGCGCCGGCCGAAACGCCTTCGGTCACGGCCCGCGATTTCTTGTTATTGGAATACGCGACTGCCGCGCCGCCTACGCCGCCGAACAGCGATGTCAAAAGGAATACCTGCGGGGCAACATCGGTCGCCGCCTTTGCAATGTCCCGCGGTTTCGTAAAGGAGAGTTCTTCACCTGGGGCTGCCAGCCCCGCTTTGACTTCCGTCTTGCTCTGACCAATCTCCGTTATGGTTTCCGTCGCCAGCTCCGGCCCATACAAGCCCGTCACTTTGGACACGATGCGCGTCGCCATGTGCTTGCCGAGCATTCTGGATAAAGGCGTGATGAGCACCTTTAATTGCGCGACGTTCCCGATAGCCTCCGGGACAGCTTCCCACAAGGCATACTCTCGCGCCAGATGTTCGAACTCTTTTTTAAGTGTATTTTCCTCAGCGGGCGTAAGTTGCTGGCCCGTCTGTCTGATCTTTTCCTCGTTCTTTGCCGTCAGGTATTCCTTGGTGAACATATGCCCGGCCTGCCTGTAGGCTGCCGCGCCGGATGCTGTCATACCGGCAGCCCAAGCGAAAGGGGCCCCGGCAACCGTTTTCGCCGTCGCTACGCCAGTAACCAAACCGGCTGCAGCGCTCACACCTGAGAACCCAATGTTTGGCGCCAAATCCGCGATATCGGTAAGGTCGATACCAGGCATTGCCTTTCTATCTCCATGCTCCTTAACGTATTCCTCGCTCCGAGAGCGATTGCGCTCATCTATCCAATTAACAAACCTGTCGCCAAGATCCTGATTGACGACGGATGCGCCAGATTGGCCTTTGTACGCTCGGACGGCCGATGCCGCGATATTCTCGGGAGCTCGCGCCAGAGTGCCGCCGAGAGCGACGGCAGCCTTGCCCGGGTGATAGCCGGATTGTGTCGGCTTTTGCTGCTTGGCCAGTAGTTGTGCCCGGATGACATCCGTCACATCCCGCCGACCGCCTCGGTGGGTATCAGGCGAGGTGGCTTGCGACATCGTGTCGCGTTCGACCATCTGACGCCGAAGCTCATCCGTCACATCCCGGTATCCTTGAACTCTATTACCCACTCTGCTTTCCGTCACGCCATCCCCCGTGCTCGCTATTGTTTTGCTTCGCCTAAATATTCACTCAGCGCCCGGCGTAACTCGGCATACTTCGGACGAATGGTATCTTCTGCTCGTTTGCGAGCCATGTTTTCAGGAACGCCTCGGGCAGTCAGCCAGCGAACACGGGCATCAATCTCTTTCTGTTCGGCCTCGGGGGAGGTTTCCGTTTGCCTTTGCCGGATATCTTCATCAACCTCAGCGGCTTTGCTTTTCTTCGGCGTGCCCATATGCTGAAGTGTTGTCTGCGGACGTCCGGCTCTTTCGGCGTCGTGCTTTAAGGCGCGTTCCTTGTCTTGCTGATAGCGCGATACTTTGGGTTTAGCAGGAGGCCTGCCGGTGGCTGCTTGTCCCTGTTGTGTCCCCGCCGGCTTGGGGACATACACATATTGGCCGGTTCTGTCGTCTATCTCTGCGCGTCCTCGTCCGTCGCGAATAGCGTTCAGTTCCTCATCCGATAAGTGCTCTTTGGCTTTCGCTAAATCCGTCGCCCCATACCCTTGAAGGTGTTCTTCTGTCATGCGAAGCGCTCTTTGTCTCGGCGTCCCTTTTGCTCTCAATTCTTCGTAATGTGTCGCGCCTTCGCGGTACAACCCGGCCACCGTCATCGGTTTGCCATTGCGTCCCACCTTGTCCGGTACTTCGTTGGTCCCGACACGAGACAAAAGCGTGTTAAAGTCAGGGGCCTTGCCCTCCATATCCAGCATGTTGTTCGTTTTGCCGTCGCCTGCACCTGCCATATCCTTCGTATACCGTTGGATGAAAGCGTCCTGAAGGTCTCGAATCTCTGCCGTCTTGCCCTCGCCATTCCCCGATCCTGTACCACCGTCGTCCTTCTTCCAGCGCGGTGCTTTCCCAATCACGTCCCACTTGCCGGTCGCCTGGTTGAATTCCTCCGTTTCGGTATTGTCGCCTCGTTCTACCTTGCGCGACGTAGGCGGCTTTAATACGATTTGATGAAATATCTTGTTTTCATCCAAATACCCACCATCGAATATGCTTAAATCGGTGGCTCTCACTAATTCTCCATCCTCGTCGAATGAGACAAGCGTGTTTCCTTTTATCTCAGTCTTGATCTTCCGGCCTCGTTTAAGCGTCAACTCTCCATAATTGTTTTTCAGGAACGATGAATTCCAGACGCCCTCGGCCATCTTCGGGTCCAGCGACGCCAGACCGACGACCTGCTGAAAATACTTCTGCTCCATGCCCGCCGCCTCATCATTAAAGCCGTGCTTGCGGTAGGCTGCAATCACCCTGTCCATCTTCCCTGCGTTGGCCTTGATCCGATCAAAGTTTTTCGGCTGTCCAGCTTCGCCGCCCTGCTCACCAACGGCCGATGCGGGCGGCTGCCCTCCTGCCGCTGGCGTACCCATTTTCCGCGCAAGCAATCCCTCGTCTGGTTGTGCCGGTTCGGCTTCTCCTTCAGGCGTCCCGCTCGTCCCCATCATTCGCTGTAACAGGTTCGGCTTCTTTGCGGCGGCTGCTCCCGCCTCATTACCATCAGCGTATATCGCGGATATCTCGTCACGAAGGGCCTTCGTCCGTCCCTGTTCATCGTCCTCGCGGGCCGTGCGTTGTGTCGCTTGTTTCATCGCCATGCCGCCCGCAACTGCATTCATGCCCGTTCTGACGCCGCGCTCTGCCGCTCCAAAATAATCGGTCGGTTCAATCTTCGCATAATTGATTCTAGGTTGCTGATAACTCATCGTTTACCTCCTTCGCCCATTGATGATCCGGCGGCATCATCAAGCGCCTGAGTGCTGATGATACGTTATTGACAACGCTCATTTTCTTCGGACACAAAACCATCATCGGATTTTCCGGCAGCATACATTCAAAGCAAGCCGCCCGTCTGTCCGGGTTGTAGGTATTGTCTTCTTTCGGGATAAGCTCCCCGTCTTTTTCATCATAAACATCCGTATTGACCGGAATCCCCGCCTCAACGTGATACTGATAAATGTCTTCGCCGGTCCAGTCGCGCAGCGGATACAGCACGTCAGCCGTTCCTACATTGTGTTTGTGCGTCCACTTAATCCCTGCCTGCTTATGGCCTGAGTGCGGTTTCGTCTCAACGAACCTATGCCCGGAAAGCATCAAGTCCCAGCGAAAGTCAAAATCGCCAAACGGCTGCTGATAAACGTCGCGCAGCGCACAAAGATATTCACCTTCAATAAACTGCTCCGGCTTGTAAAGCATGGCGCACAGGGCAAGGTTTTGCCCTCCGCCTATCGGATAGTGACGCGCCACTTCGAAAATGCCATTGTGATAAAAGACGGACGTGTTGCAGGCCGGAGTATCCCAGCAGACCAGATTCCACTTTTGAATAATCATATTGGCGAACCGGTATTTCTTCGGGAAATAAGGATCGCGGTGAAACATGATCGGCAGGCCGAGTTTCATGTCCTGGTTGCATAGGTGAACCAGGCAAATAGAGTCTTTCCCGAAACCGGCATTGATAATCGGATTTCGGTATTGCTGCGTAATACCGCGGATGATATCGCGGGACCGTTCGACTTTATCTTTAAACATATTGAATGTCCTCAAGGTATTCCGGCGTAATCTCCACATTAAGCTGCGGCCATGCGTTGTTGACTTCTACGCCATACTTCGGGCACATAACCGATTCAGGCGCGTCGCTTTTCATGCAGCGATAGCAGGCGGGCCGATAGTCGGCATTGATCTCCTTATCTTCCTTGTTGACCAGAACACCATTCGCCATGTCGTAGATATCGTGATTGATCGGGATTTCATGCTCAACGATATACTGTGTCACGTCCTGATCGGTCCACCCGTGCAGTGGGAAGACAAAATCGACGCATCCGAGATTGAGCTGATTGACAGGCCGAACCTTGAAGGGCTTCCCTGTGTGCGGATGCGCGTCGGCGTCCTTATCTCCGCGGATGCCCACGTCCCATCGGTAGTCATATCCCCGGCACGTCGGCTGTTCATAAAGGTCTTTCAGGGCACAAAGATATTCACCCGGGATGAACTCCTTAGGCTCAAACAGAACGCCCAACAGAATGAACGTCGCCCCGCCGCCGATGTCAAAATGTGTCGCCACTTCAAAATAGGGAGCCCCCGGACGATAATAAACGCTCGTCTTTGATGGCGGATAATCCATCGCCGTGAGGTTCCACGCCTCGATAATCTTGCGCTGATACTTAAACTTGTGAGGGAATTCCGGTTCCCGATGAAACAGAACGGGCCAGTTAAAACCCATGGACTTGCATAAGTGCGCTGCGCAAATCGAGTCCTTGCCAAAACTGCAATAGATGACAGGCCGTTTATAATGCCTGGCCGTCATCAGGATGATTTCCTTTGCCTGTTCGATCTTATGTATCATTTTAACCTTTCTAAAGTGCTGCCAGCGTTGCCGCCGTTGTTACAAGTGCCGTTCCTGCCCCGATCGCGCTTTGCGTATTCGCGCTTCGCTGGGCTGCGTTGTTTGCCGCGTTCTGCTGTGACCAATTCGTAATCTGCGCCCTTTCTCCGCCGAGCTTATTGCTCATGTCCATCATTTCGTTCCAGCCCTGCGTTTTCCCGCTGGAAAAACCCATCATGCGGCTCAGGTTTTGGGTATTGGAATTATTGAATGTGCCAGCCAGGTTCAGCTTGGTCGCATTGTTGTTGATATTGATTGCGTTCTTCGAAGCGTTCACGCCTTCCATGTCCGTGATCATCCCGCGTCGCGCTTCTTCACGGATGAGATTATTTTTCTCCTGCAGGTTCTTCGTCAGGTTCTGGCCGGACGTGGACAGCGCCCAATCCTTCCCGAGCTTACGGGCCAATACCTCTTGGGCCTGCGATTCTTCTTTGGAAAGATGTTGCTCAAGCGCCGGACTGATTGCCAGCTTGCCGTCAAATGCGTCTTGCTGCCGCTGGTGTGTGGATTTCTGAAGATCATACTCCCGCTTTTCAGCGTCCGTCATATACTCGAACATCTGATCTTCGCTGAGCCGGTTCCCCTCCATGTCATAACCGGACATCGCCATGCTTTTACGCATGAGCACATCTTCGGGCCGGTTCTCGATTTTAATGATCCCGCCGTCTTCTCCGCGCTTGTAGCCCATGGATTCCAGCATGAAAGGTTCAAGCTCAGCCTGCGCCTTGCGCTGATCGCGGAGCATGTCGAGCTGTTCTTCCTGCAGGGCCCGCTCGGTGGCCGTCGGCATTACAGGCGGCGGCGCACTGCTGCCCCCGCCACAAAGGGCCAAAGGCCCGTTATACTCGTAGCTGTCCGCGCTGAGGACGGCCCCGGTGCCAATATCAATGATTAAGTGGTTGTAGATTTTCATATCGCCTCCCGAATCTGACGAGATAGAAGAAATCGCTTGCGCTTTCTGAGTACGGCTCGATGTTTTTCCGGCCGGCGGCAAGCTCAATGCACGTTTTAATGTCCGGCCTGTTCTTCGGCTGCGCCATTATCGCCATCGTGTGCCCGAGATCAATCAACACAGTCCGCATTTCCCTGTAGTGTCGGATGCTATTATGCCATGTGCGTTTTTCCGGCCATACCAGAAAGTGAACGAGTTGCGGAATTTCCCCGATCATCCGCACAGTAAAAAACCCGAGGTCCGAAACGAAGGTCAGCTCCCTGTCAAACACCATGTCTGACGCCGCATAACCTTCGTCTTCCATCGCCCGATACAGTTTATAATAAAGATGCGGCGCGTAAGGACGAACGCCTATATCTTTTTCGGTTTCCATCTACCTTCCTCGTCTGCCATCAATGTGAAATCAGTAATTGTCGGCGCATTTGACG
>CAYGNV010000056.1:0-5366 GCA_964351355.1 uncultured Smithella sp. | reverse complement strand
CCTCAGCAATCTTGACGTAGTTACTGTTCACCCCGCCTGTGCCGCCTCCGGCATTCAAAAGCACATCGTCGCCGGCCGTATATGGCGCCATTTTATCGGGTGTGACGGTTCCCATCGCCGGAATCACATCGGTAAGCCGCGATCCGTTAACCTGAGGAAGCCGGGCAACCCCGTCCAGTATCACCATGCAATTAGGATAAACGCCGATAGGAATCCCCGCTTTCAGGCCGCGTCCTGTCCCGCCGTCCCACACGGGCACAAACCCGTCTTCTGTTGTGTCAGGGGTTAAAATGTGTTTGCTCTGCCCTACCCGCTGATACTCCCCGTCTTTATTCATGATCGTCGCCGCCTCTCCGCTTGCGATGATCAAGTTTGCCCCCCCGCCAATCGTGCCCACAAGAGTAAGTGCAGCCGTCCCTGTGTTCACAACCGTCACGGCCCAGCCATAGGGCACGGTCCCGATAGCAGGAAGGGGATAGTCCACAGGATCATCGCCACCACCGAACAGAACCCGTCTGTTGTCCGAAACCAATATGGAATAGCCCCCGCTGGTGGACACGCGCGGAGGCGCAACGGGCAAGGAATCGTTATTCACGGAGAGAATGCTGGGCCTTACCCACATCAGCGTCGCATCAAGCGCCCCGCTATCCCATCGCACGACAACCGTCGTTTCCGTCGGCGTTCCCTCAGCCGACACCTGCGCCACTGTCCCGTAGATGGTTCCGCCGTCCAGGACAGCGCGAACCCTTGTGCCGGGCGCATACGCCGCCGTGCGGTCATCCGGCAGCTTAAACGTTGTCCCGTTTACATATACCGGCGTTGCAGCATCGTAAATCCATTGGCCGGTATTCAGAACGATTTGATCAGACACATCGGCCAATGACCGAACCGGCTTTTGAAACCAGTATGTTTCCCCCGTGACTTGTTCCAGCATGAAACGAAGTCTCTGAACCTCGCCTTCGAGTGAATCGGCCGGCGCCAACACTTCGCTCGGGTATGGATCCGCCGACGACTGCATTGCTCCGGCTGTTTCCGACATGCTGTCCATCCACTTCGGCGCGAAATGAGAAAGAAAATTATCGAATTCAGCGTTCAGGTCTGTATGTGACAGGATTTCCTCTACCCATACTTTTAGCCGGTTAAACTTTGCCATGTGCTATTCCCCCTTAATCGTGTTGCTTTTTGCTTCCGCCCCGCGTCCTTTTACGTCCGTCGCGTACTCGCTTATGAAAAAATCCTCGTTCGCCCCTGCTGTGTAAATCTCATATTGCAGCCGCTTCCCGCGCTTCCCGATCTTCAGCGACGCCTCAATGATACTGCCACCGCCGAGCATATCCGTGCCTAGCAAAAAGGCGCCAAGCACCGCACCTGCGCCCCGCAGATCAACATATCGAGGGACACCGACAATCGCGTTGTCTATCCAGAAACGCACCTGCATACGATGCGCTGCTATTGCTTCCGTGCTGATGTGGCATTGATTATAAAGTTTCCCGAACCGCGGATCCCCGAAATCATCCACAGCGGACTTGAAGCCGCCATAATATCCCGCACCCGCATCATTTCTGTTGGCTTGATCGAGCTTCCACACATGCCCGTCAATTCCTCCGGTGAGCACATCCACCGAACCAGCCGAGGAAAAAGCGGCAGCGGAACACAGCGCATTGTAACCAGAGGGCGCAGATTGATTATCTTCGATCATCCAGGCGCTCTCAGGCGACCGGTCTGTGTAGTAAAGCAGGCACGTCGTCGGCGTTGACTGCCCTTTGCGCGTCATAAAAAACCGTGCTGCCCCGAGAATCGGATCATAAACCCCGTGAAAGTCCGCGCTTTTTGATAGGTCAATGTGCTCTTTGATCCAGTCGAATATCCACGCCTGCCGGGTAAGCGACGCCATTTTGTAGTCGCCGTAAGCCTCAACCGCTGCAATGCTGTAAATATCGCCATCCGTCGTCATGGCATAAACATCGTTCGGCGTTGTGACCAGCGTGCGCCACGATATTGTCCCGCCATTCCAGGCCGATTCAAATACCTGCCAATGCGATGAATCAATATTGCTGTCATCCAACCGATAGGCTTTCTGTCGGCCGAATACAACAAGCTGGTCCCCTATTTCGATCATGCCGACCGGCCCGATGCCGTCTGACGTTGTTATTGGCAGGAATTCAGCGTCGGTTATGAATTTTTCCATATCGCCATCGACCATGCCGGTCTTGCTCATATAGATACCGCGCCGGTTCAAACAGATCACGCGCTCAGCCTGGCCAACCTTATGAAGAAGAATTTGAAATACCGGCACGGTAGAAAAATCAGCGGCAGGCTCCGCAATCACCCGGATAGCCGCCCCACCGTCCCATACCTGAGGCGTATTGACGCCATCCGCGATGAACACCTTTTCCTCTGCGTAGGCCATTGAAAAGTAGCGGTTTGCCCCAAGTGCTGTTGTTGTGATTGCCTCCGTCGCATTCTTGTAAATGTGCCCGTTCGCCAGCCCGACAATGATATATTCCAGTTGATTTTGAAAACGGACTTTCAATATGCTGCGAACGCCAGCGGCATAGGGGTTTTCGTACATCTTGGCCGTTCCGCCGCGCTTTCGCCTGCCGCCGCGCTGATAGATAATATTTCTCGTCGGTTCAACCATCATGAACGGCGCGACCGAATCAATATCCTTCGCACCACAAAACCCGCCTTGCGCACACAATACTCTGACCGACGATCCTCGATATCCCATTTTAAGCTCCGCCTTTCATGACTGCCTGCTGTGCCTTCTCCACGTCGAAGCCCACCAAATCATGCGCCATCGTGTGCAGTAGCATGGCTTGATAGACGGCTTGCTGCTCGGCATATCGATCATCATCTTCCTGCATCTTCCAGGCAAGAACCCCCTGCTCGAAAAGTCCGGCCCAGCGCCGAAGCACCGCCTGATAAACAGGGCTATCCATGTCCAGCTTGGTTAAATCTGCAAAGTAGCGAACCTTGACGCCGTAAATTGCATCAGGGACAGGATTAAACGCCATGCTGCCAACCTCAGCGTCGCCCGGAATGTGCGCAAACCTGACGGGCTGCCCTGTCCTGCCTGTCCGGCGGAACTGTTCATAGCGTGCCGCTGAAATGAACGTCAGATACGGCGCGTCCCGGACAATCATGTATTTATCCAGTGCCGCAAGAGCAGTCGAAAACCCTGCCACCAACGTGCACACCTTTGTCGCCGGATTGTACCCTTTGATTTCGCGTACCTGCCCGGCAGCCGCGCCCGCCGTCATCAGCAGCACCTTCCCCTCTGCTTCTGCCTGCGACGATAATTCGAGTGAATCAAGAGCCACGTTAGGCGCTCCGGCCAATGCGCTTGCCGCGATGCGTCCGGAATTGCCGGTCAGTAGATTTACCGTGTAATGCGCCTCAAAGTCGGACGGGTTAGGATACTCCCGCCGGTTCTGCACAGTCACAGAATGCACGGTTTTCATGAGCGGCCGCCACGTTTTGCCATGCTGCATGATATCCCGCTTTATCTTCCCGATTCCGTCATCAATGACACGCTGGATTTCTGCGTTGTCTGTCGGCTCGGTGCCGTTGTAGAATCGCGTCAGCGCAGCTATGGCGATGGTCTGGTGTGTCGGTTGTTCCGGTATCATTCGTGCATTCCTCCCCAATCAATTCCGCCGTCTGCTCGCGCAGGTGCTTTTATCTCTCGCTTTTTTACGATCAGATCGACCGAATCCAGCATCATGGCCTTGACGGCCGTCATTGCCGCCATGGGACCGCCGCCCAAAACACCGATCAAATATTCCTCGATAGCATCGTTAAACAGGTCATTGAACGGCAGGATGTCGTCCATGTCGGTGAGCCTGGCCGGTTTCTTCCAGTAATCGCCAATTATGATGATGTCCGTGCCCGTGCCCGGATAAAGACGCATCTTGTCGCCAGCAAGTTCATAATGCTGCACCGGCCCTGTGCGCCCTGCGTAATGGAGCTTTGTCGCCTGATTCGGTATCGGAGAAAGGGGAAACCGCTGGCCTACAATTTGAGGCCTTTCCGTCATCCCCCAAAAATTGACAGGCAACAAGGCAAGGTCCGCTCCTGAGGTGATGGTTACGGCCTGCCCTGCCGCCTGAGCCGAGATGCGATCCGCTGCCCGGAGGGTTATGATTCCGGCCTCTACGGCTTCTATCCAAAACGGGCCGGGATTAACCGCATTGTCTGTTGTTATGGGCATTCCCGCTTTGAATCCCGCTTCTAGCAAGCCGGACGCCGTGTCAACGATCATCCCCGATCCGCTATCGCCGCCCGAAACAAACGATATTGTGTTTGCCTGATAATCCACCTGCGCAAATGCGAATATCCTCATCGTGTCTTTTGTAAAATCTGATTCAAGGATGAACAGGCGTTTAGTGATCAGGGCTATTGCCTTATTGACCGCCTGAATAATCCCAGGGATTTTATCATCAGAAACACGATTAGGCATCCCGTCGAGCAGATCGGCAATGGTTGTGCCGGATACTTGCCCGCCGCTTGCAGGTGTCGCTACTATGACAACGGGTTCGATTGAACCGGATCCGCTCATGATACTACCTCCACATCGGGATTAACTGGATTGAAGCCGGGCTTGAACCGCCACATATAATAGATGCCAGGAACGAGATAGAGCCGTGCTACGCCAAAGCCGTCCGTATAGGCTTCAGATACGCAGTTTTGCCCTGCTGCATCGGTGGATGCGACAATCTTCACGCCCTGCACCGGATTGCCGGTTGATGAATTTGTGCATGTGTAATTCCAGATTTTGCCGCTCGGTCCGAGATACGGGTGCAGTCCAAGAACCGCAGCCTCCAATTCCCCTACCGTTCCTTCCAGCGCGGTCAATGACGTGACTATCGAACCAAGATCAACCGCTGTAATTGCCGCAAGCACCGCCGGAACATCCTCTGTTCGGATCGCATTAAGCTCCGTAGCCGTAGCCGGGTCCGCAGGCAGGTTGTCGGTTTTCGATTTAATCCCATCGATAAGTAGATCGATTCTGCCGCCATTTGCCAGATCGGTTTGTAATTCGTTCGTATCCACCAGAATCGCATCCACAACTGTATCAACCGCAGCCAGATTGGTCGCTGTCGCATAGTCGGCTGCCGCAATGGACCGGGCGACCATTTCTGCGTTCGTCGGAGGATCATAGGCATTCAAGGCATCGGTGCATTCGCTTTGCACTTCTGCGTCCCATGCGGCGTTCCAGGGTAAAGCAGTCAACCCCGCGCCACCCGTTCCAATAACAGCAGTGTCTACTAAAATCGCATCAACAATGCCGTCGATAGTATTCACGCTGGTTTGAGAAGCAGCCGTTTTCGCCGCATCATAAGCAGCAGTCAAGACCATTGCCG
>CAYGNV010000055.1:0-13191 GCA_964351355.1 uncultured Smithella sp. | reverse complement strand
GAAAAAGAAAAAAGATTAGCCCTATCGGTAACTGACTTCATTTATCACGGAATCCTTTATAAACTCCCCAAAAACCATAAGAATTTTTTCGCATATTTTAACTTTGCTACGAGTTCAATTATATGTTATAGGGCTGCCTCGTCATTCGAGAAATCACGCGCCCATGGCTCAGCTGGATAGAGCGCCAGACTACGAATCTGGATGTCGCAAGTTCGAATCTTGCTGGGCGCACCATAAAAATAAAGGGGTTAGATAATATCGTCTAGCCCCTTATTTTTTCTGTGCTGCCCTGTCTGTTATCCATGAACCCATGGCCAGAGGATTTTTAAACTATTCCTTTACCCACAGGGAACGCTTCAATTCACTTTTGAGAATCTTGCCCGTGCCGCCTTTGGGCAGGGCCTCCCGGAATTCAATCGTCCGCGGGATCTTAAACGGCGACAATTCCTCTTGCCGGCAATGAGCGATCACATCGTCCGTCGTGAGCGTGCATCCGGCCGCCAGAACGATAAAGGCCACCGGGGTTTCCCCCCATTTTTCATGAGGCGCCGCCACAACAGCCACTTCCGCGACAGCGGGATGGGAAGAGATAACGTTTTCCACTTCCACGGAGCCGATGTTCTCCCCGCCGCTGATGATGATATCCTTCTTGCGGTCCACGATCGTGATATACCGGTCTTCGTTCATCGTCGCGATGTCACCGGAGTAGAGCCAGCCGTCAACAATTGTTTTGGCCGTCTCCGCCGGGAGCTGCCAGTATCCGTCAATCACCGTATGACCCCGCATGATGATCTCTCCCATTTCCTTGCCGTCGGCCTTTATATCATTGCCGCGGCTGTCAACCACCCGAACCCGGGTCAGCATATCCTCAACCCCTTGGCACCGCTGAAGGCCCTTGCGGTCTTCAGGTGAAAGCCCTTCCAGAAGGTAATCCTTCAGATGCGCCGTGGTCCCGCACGAGGCCGTTTCGCTCATGCCGTAGCCGGCGTTGATCATACACCAGGGGAATTTTTTGATGAGCGCTTCCTGCGTGCCCTGAAGGAGCGGCGCGCCGCCGAGGACGATGCGCTCGAGACTGCTGAGATCGTAACGATCCAGGTCTTTGAACTGGGTCAGCGTGTCAGCCATCGTCGGGACCAGCTCGACATAAGTTACCCTTTCCCGTTCAATGAGTTCACAGACCAGATCGGGACGGAACTGTCTCAGCATGACATGCCGGCCGCAGACGCCGGTAATCATATGGGCCTTCCGCCAACAGTTGGCATGGAAAAGCGGGATGGCCTGGAGATAAATAATGCGGTCGTTGGCTACACCGACGCCGTTGAAGAGATCTTTTGTTGCCGCAAGCCACAGCATGCGGTGAGTCAGGAGCATCCCTTTCGGATTGCCCGAGGTGCCGCTGGTGTAAAACATCTCGGCGGGATCATTCTCGTCCACGCCAAAGTCCCGTTCCAGAACAGGGGAAGCCTGCTCCAGCATCCATTCGTAATCGATCCCAATAATATTTGCCGGGGCCGTCCCTGTCCCGTCACCTTTCAGGATAATCGTGTACTCAATGCCTTTGAGGTTTGCTTTTTCAACAAGGCCCACCAAGTCTTCGTTGATGACGAGGACCCGCGACCCTGAATCGTTGAGGACATAGGCAATCTCCCGGGGGGAAAGACGGATATTGATGGGCAGCAGAATCGCCCCGATCTGGGGCACGCCGAAATGCAGCTCCAGAAGACGGTGGGTATTCATGTCGATCACACCCACCCGGTCTCCCTTTTGCACCCCCATCGCTGTCAGGGCGCTGGAAAGACGATTCACCCTTTCGCCAAACTGGGCATAGGTGAATCGCCTGTCTCCATCAATAATCCCGATCTTCTTCCCATACTGGGAAACCGCCCTTTTCATGAAGTCTGTAGCCAACAGTGGAATAAACATCGTGTTCCTCTTTCAGGTTTGGTCCGCTCAGGGCGCCCCATAAATAAAGTTGGGAAGGAACAGGGCGATCTGCGGAAAGATCGCCACAATGATCAAGCCCAAAATCTGCAGCAGAACGAATGGGATAATGGCCATATAGATATCCCGGATGGTGACCCCCGGCGGGGCGATGCCCTTCAGATAGAAGAGATTGTAGCCGAAGGGGGGCGAGATGTAGGCCACCTGCATATTCATCACAAAGATGACGCCAAACCAGATAGGGTCGTACCCCATGGCCTCGACGATGGGCATCGTAAGGGGGGCGGTGATCATGACGATGGCCCCCGGATCCAGTAGGCACCCCATGATCAGGAACAGAATTTGGATCAGGATGAATATACCCCAGTAACCGCCGGGCATGTGCTCGATCACCTTCCGGACGAACTCGTCTGCACCCAGGGCCATGTAGATAGTGGAGAAGCAGTAGGCCCCGATAATGATCCACATGACCATGCCTGTATATTTCAATGTCTGGAGGGAGACGCTGCGAAAAGCCTTCCAGTTGACGGAGCGGTTATAAACCATTAAACCCAGACTTCCCGCCGCTCCCACCGCCGCCCCTTCCGAGGCGGTGCAGATACCGGAGAAAATTGCCCCCAGAACCATGACGATAAGCACCATGGGCGGGATGATCGGTGTCGTGGCGCGCAGCTTTTCCATAAAAGTCCGTTCGCCCTCACCCGTCTCCTCGATCGGACCGTCCTCCGGCCTGATCCTGCAGCGGATGAGAATATAGACGCAAAAGAGGATGGCTAGGAGAAGGCCGGGGGCCAGGCCGCCGGCGAAGAGCCGGCCCACGGAGACCTGGCAGATCATGCCGTAGATGATCATAATGATACTGGGCGGGATGAGAATCCCCAAAGCCCCGCCGGCCCCGACGGAACCGAGGGCCATTCGTTTGTTATATCCCCGGTTCAGCATGGCGGGCAGCGCGATGAGGCCCATGGTGATCGTTCCGGCGCCTCCGATACCCGTCATGGCGGCAAAGATCGTACAGACGATGATGGCGGCCACGGCTAAACCGCCACGCACCTTTCCCGCCCACACATGAACGGCGGAAAAGAGCCGGTCGGCCATGCCCGATTCCTGGAGAACAGACCCCATTAAAATGAAGAGGGGGATGGCCAGCAGACCGAAGGAACTCATCGCCTTGCCGAAGATGAGGTTGGGTATAACACCCATGGCATGGGGACCCCAGAGGAAAAAGGTGAAAACGACGCCGATGGACCCGAGGACAAAAGAGATGGGAAGTCCCGATATCAACCCGATGGCCATGGCGGCGAAAAGCAGAACCGTAACAAGCCCAGTATCCATTATGATTCCACTCCTTTTCCCGTTACAGCGGTATAGACATCGGAGATGAGGTTGGCGCAGCCCTGAAGCAGCAGCAGCAAAGCACCCAGAGGAATGGCCAGTTTAATCGGCCAGAGAGGCGGGGCCCAGTCGCTCTGGGAAATCTCCAGTGCCTTGACGGCGCGGAGGGCAAACTCCCACCCGAGCCAGATAATGGTGATGCAAAAAACAAGGAAAAATGGAAAGGAGATCACATCGAGGATCGCTTTCCCCCGGACCGAGCGGGTCGTATAGAACAAGTCCATGTTGACATGGCCGCGATAGCGGAGCGTGTAAGCCCCGCTCAGGATGGTCAGGGCGCCGAAAACCATGATGCCTAATTCATGGGCCCAGACCGTCGGATGGTTGAAAAAAGTTCGGGCGATGATTTCCCACATGATAATAAACGTCAGTATCCAGGAAAACCACATAAGGATTTCGCCACTTATTTCGCTGATTTTATTTATTGTTCGCACAAAAGAACGCATGACTTCCCCTTAGCCGCGTGCAATGAATTTTCTTGGAACATGGAATGTCGAATGCCTGCCGAAACGATTAAAATTAGCTTGCCCGGGCACAGCATGCCCCGGCTTTTGTCAGTTATTCCGTCAGGTGAAAAAAGGGGGAAAACTTTTTTGCCTCGTCCTCCCCCTCTTTTTCTATTTTATATAGCCCATTTCTTTCATGTACGATTTCTTCATTTTGACCAGTTCCGCCGCATCGGGACTCTTCTTGGCTTCTTCATCCCAGATGGCATAGGCTACCTCTTCAGCCTTGGCCAGGTCGGCGCCTTTCAACACATTCATCTTGACGCCCTTCTCCGCCATCTTGGCGAGGCCCCACTGTTCGCCGGTCCAGTTCTGATGATAAGTCATATCCATGCCCGCTTTGATCATGGCCGTTTCCAGGGCCACCTGCAGATCCGGCGGCAGTGAATCCCAGGTTTTTTTGTTGACCAGCACGGTCAGGTGATTGACCGGCATGAGAGGTGGATAGAGGAAGTTCTTGGCGACTTCGTGAAACTTCATACTGTACATGCCCATGGCGCTGCCCCAGGTCACACCATTGATGGTTTTCGTCTGGAGGGCGCTGTATGCCTCTTCGCCGGGGATAAAGACGCCCTGGCCGCCCAGCCGCTCCACCCAGGTAATCATCAACCCCGATGCGCGAACTTTTTTGCCTTTCAGGTCAGAGATCTTGTTGATGGGGGAGGTGAACATGAGAGACGCCGGCCAGCAGTCAGCGCCGGCGGTAAGATAATGCACGCCTTGCTTGGCGTAGATTTTCCGGAGCAGATCAATGGCCCGCCAGCCGCCGAAGGCATTGGGCAGATTCTTGCCATACATGAAGTTGTACATTTCACCGGGCGTCCGGATGCCAAAGGGGAGACCGTATTCAATACTCGCCTCCGGAATGACGCCTTTGAAATAGATCGAAGGCATGCCGATCATATCCACGACCCCCGATTTGACGGCGTCAAGGGAATCGGCACCCTTGACGAGATCGCCGGCCCAAAACATCTTGACCTTGAGTCGCCCGTTCGTCATAGCGGGGAGCGTCTTTTCAAACATCTCCGTGTAGTAGGCCATCCCGGGTTCGGAAGCCAACCGCATCTGCTGGTATTTCAGATTGAACACCTTTTCCTGTGCTTCACATGTAAAGGACATGGCAAACAAAACGGCTACCGCCAACACTACAATTCCTGCACTTTTTTTCTTCATAAAACCCTCCTTCAAGAATGGATTAGATTTGTCAAGACAAACGAGCCGTTCCATAGCCCAAAATAGCGGCTCCCTGAAATACGGAACCCAGGGAGAAAGCTCAAAGAACAGCGATCAAAAACGGATGATGGCGTACATGGCCGAAGAGCGCCGACAGTCAATACGCTACGCTTCGTACCTTGAAAAGCAGGATTAAGAGTCGGCAAGGCATTGCTTTGCACGGTGGGTAATTTCCCGGGTAGCACGGTTAACTGGGTTGTCATGATAGGCTTCAAATTCAGGGATCTACGAACAACAGGTGTGCGGGGATCTTGTTTGATCCGATCGAGGTGAATCATTCCATGAGTCATCGAGATGTCCTCCCAATAGCGTTCAATGGGCATTCAAAATATTGCATCCACGGGGATACTTACGTGAAAGCTTAATGACTACGTGAGCGACATAAACAGGATTTTTGTTGAAAGTCAACGAAAATAAGCGCGTCGCCTGGGAGGCCGTCCGGGAAGGCTCCTTAACGGCCGATTGCCTGATTCACAATTTTTATGGACTAAAATTTTCTTGACTTCACCTGCCCGTTTATTTATCTTGTATGCTAAATAATAAAGAAGGTGTTTCCTTGATCAGTTATCAGGACGTCATTTTATTTATCCTCAGCAAAGCCAATCAAAAAGTTTACGGAATTTTTAAATCCCGTCTGCAACCCTACGGCTTGACACCCATGCAGGCACTGGTCCTGCACGCCCTGTACGAGGAAGAAGGTCTTTCCGCCGGAGAACTGGGAAAGCGTCTCGCCCTGGACAGCGCCACCTTATCCGGTGTTCTGGACCGCATGGTGGAAAGCGGATGGGTTATTAAGAGCGCCGTTAAAGCGGACAGACGCGTCCTGAATATCCAACTGACAGACAAATCGCGCCAATGCCGGGAGGTCTTTCTGAAAGACACCATAGCGGTTAACCAGGAGGTTCTTTCCATGTTCGGCGCGGAAGAAAGACTGCTTTTCATCCGAATGCTGAAAGACCTTCGAAAGTAAATATTTGATTTAATGCTTAGCATGCAAGATAATATCGGAAGTTATGGAGGCCAATGATGTCAGACAATACAAGAAAAACCGTCAACCGCAAAAAGACCCGTTATCCGGCAACGGATTATGAAAGAATTTTTCATCCCCGCCGGCTCGCGATTATCGGCGTTTCCGCTGAAGAAAACGGCGTCGGCTTTGGCGCCGGAATGCTTAAGGCCATCACGGCCATGGGATTTGAAGGTGAAATATTCCCCGTCAACCCGAAAGGCGGCACAATCGCAGGACTGAATATTTTCAAGAGCGTTGAGGATATCCCGGAAAAAATCGATTTTGCCATCATCGCCGTAACGGCCCGACACGTGCCGGAGGCATTGGAAGCCTGCTGGAAAAAAGGCGCTGCCGGCGCGGAGATTCTTTCCTCCGGTTTCAGCGAACTTGGAACCCCGGAAGGAAAAGACCTTGAACGGCAAATCAAAGAAATAGCCGCAAAGGGCATTCGTGTTGTCGGCCCCAATTGTTTTGGAATCTATTGCCCGGCGAGCGGCCTGACGCTGCTTCCGGGGCCTGATCTTTCGCGTCAGAGCGGGCCTGTGGCCTTTCTGGCCCAAAGCGGCGGTATGGCCATTGACTTTGCACATGCAGGAAAATGGCTGGGTGTCCGGTTCAGCAAGGTTGTCAGTTTTGGCAACGGCGCCGATCTCAGAGAAACCGATCTTCTGCACTATTTAAAGGATGATCCGGAAACAAAAGTCATCTCGATGTATATCGAAGGCATTAAAGATGGTGGCGATTTTTTCCGCGAAATCAAAGCCGCCGCAAGCAAAAAACCGGTGATTGTTTATAAGGGGGGGCTCTCCCGCGCCGGTGCCAGAACCGTTGCCAGCCACACCGCATCCATGGGTGGAAGTCGTGTGATCTGGCAGTCCGTTCTGAAACAGGCGGGCGCCATTCAGGTCCATGACACAGAAGAGATGGCGCAGACCAGCATGGCCTTTGCGCTTCTGCCGCGCAAAGCATTCAAAGGAATATCCATTGTGGGCGGCGGCGGCGCCATCGGCGTTACCGCCTGTGATACCGCTGAAATTTACGGCATCGACATACCGCCTTTTTCTGACGAGCTTCAGGCGCGCATCGGCGATCATCTCCCTAAGCCCGGATCCAGCTCCGTCAACCCTGTTGACGTGGCCAATCCGTTTGTTGCCCCGCAAACCCTCAAAGAAGTTCTGCTCGCCGCGGCGGAAGATAAGCAGGTTGATCTGCAAATTCTCGTTTCGCTTTTTTTTCATTATAAAACAATCGCCCGCATGTTCAATAAGCCGGTTGCGGAAGTTACGCCTTTCCGGGAACTGGCCCGGGCGGTCCGTGAGGTTGTGGACCAGACCGGCAAGCCGGTTGTCGCCGTTCTCCCCAACGCGAAAAGGGGATTGGATAATCTGGATATTACCGAAATGATTGCCATGGCCAGGCAGGAATATATTGATCGCGGCATCCCCGTTTTTGATGAGCTGCACGACGCCATCCGGGCGATCGCAAAAGTCAACGCTTATTATGGAGGAAGAAATGATGAAAAAAGATAAAGCTATTCAAATGATCGGCAACGCCTTCCGCAAAGGCCGCACTGCACTTTCGGAATATGAAGCCAAGCAAGTCCTGGCTGCCTATGATATCCCTGTGACGCGCGAAATGCTGATCAAGGACAAAAAGAATCTGGACGCAGCCATTCAAAAAATCGGCTTCCCGCTGGTCATGAAGGGTTGCTCCGCTGAAATCGCTCATAAAACGGAAAAAGGGTTGATTCATGTGGATATCCGCACCGCCACAGAGGCGAAAAAAGCCTTTCAAGAAATCATGGCCGGTATGAAGGGGTTTGACGGCGGCGTTTTAATGCAGGAAATGATCAAAGGCCGGCGCGAACTGGTCATGGGACTGACGCGTGATCCGCAGTTTGGTCCCTGCGTCATGTTCGGCCTGGGTGGCATCTTTACGGAAATCCTGCGGGATATTTCTTTCCGCCGCGCACCCCTGGGAGTCCGGGACGCTCACGAGATGATGCAGGAAATTCGGGGTCATAAAATTCTGGATGCCGTGCGTGGCATGGAAGCGGCGGATAAAAAGCGCCTAACCGACATGCTGATCAACATCGGCCGCATTGGTCTGGAGATCCCGGAAATCTCAGAAATCGATCTCAACCCCGTCATTCTTTCCGGCTCAAAGCCGGTGGTTGTGGATGCGCTGATAGTACTGAAACAGGCTATAGACTGAAGACTGTCAGCCCATCTTCCATTATCGGTTCCAGGCTGGATCGGAATAAATCCTCATGTGATTATTTCAGGGCCGACTGATTGCGGAGTACAGCGATCGGCTGTATTAATCTTGTTGCGGTTTATTTTTTGGGAAAGTACTTTACCTTGTTTATGTTTTTAAAATCTGAGTCCTGTGTCCATATCACAGCTTTATATTGTTGCGCTGTTGCAAGAATGATACTGTCCGCCATAGGAAGTTGATGCTCCAGGCTTAGCTTTGAAGCGGCGATTGCCAATGGTGCAGTTAAATCGACAACCGTTCCTTTTTGCATGGCGACAACCGCTTGCAATGCTTCATTCTCGCTAGATTCCCGGAGAATAACCTTGAAAACCTCGTATATCGTTACCGCTGGGACAATCAGCAAGGCAGAATCAATAAGCGGCGCCAGAAAATGTTTGGCATTGGGTTCATCTGCGAAGTATGCAAGCCAGCCGGAAGAATCCACAATATTCATACTCTATCTTCCTCTCGCTTGAATTCAGTGTTGATGCCTTTAAGGAATCCACGGAGCTCTTTGATATCACGTTCCGGTATAAGTTCAATGCGGCCGGCATATTCAACAATTTGCATTTTTTGACCCGGATGAAGCTTCAATGACTCCCTGACGGCTTTAGGTATAACGACTTGATATTTTGGTGATACGGTTACTGATTGCATACCAACACCTCCATCGATCTGTTTTGTGCTACGATATCATCATCGATGTGGTTTTGTCAATCACATAGATAGGCCTAACAGCGGAGCTGAGCGGTGGCAAGGGTTGCGCTGAAGCTTGGTCATCCTGTATGAGGTCCAGGACATATCGTCGTCCCTGAAAATCCAAAAAAATATATTTGACAATAATGTAATTTATAAGTAACCATACGGCAACCTATTGCCTATTGCCGTATGGAAGGCCCATGAAAGATTTTTTTAAGCCCGAAGACATTGAACGAAAAGTTCTCCTGATTCTGAAAATTCTGCACGAGAGCGCGGAGTCGCTGGGCGCGCGCGTGATCGCGCGAAAGATGTCCGAGCACAACGTGCAGTTAAGCGAGAGGACCGTCCGCTATCATCTCAAAATCATGGACGAGCGCGGACTCACCCGCCTGGTGGGTCGGCGCGACGGCCGGATCATTACTGAGCAGGGGCTTGCCGAAATTACCGACGCGCGTGTGCAGGACAAGATCGGCCTCTCCATTTCGCGCATCGATATCCTTTCCTTCAGAACGACATTTGATGTTAAAAAGAAGCGCGGCCTGGTACCGGTCAATATCTCCTTTTTCCCCAAAGAACAGTTTTCTCAGGCGCTGAAAATCATGAAGCCCGTTTTTGTAAAAAATCTCGCCGTCAGCTCCCGCGTCGCCGTAGCGCAGGCGGGAAAAACTCTCGGCGACATTATGGTGCCCCAGGGGAAAGTCGGTTTCGCAACCATTTGCAGTATTGTGATCAACGGTGTGTTGCTCAAGCACGGCATTCCCATTGATTCCAAGTTTGGCGGTATTCTCCAGATGAGAAAAGGGGAAATCCTGAGGTTTGTGGAACTGATTCATTACGCCGGTTCCTCGCTCGATCCGTCGGAAATTTTTATTCGCGGCGGCATGACATCCGTCAGACAGGTAGCGGAAGAAGGCGAAGGTAAGATCCTGGCCAATTTCCGGGAAATACCCGCACTGAGCCGAAGCCTTGTTGATCGCGTGATTGAGGACTTCGCCAAAGCCGGGATTAACGGCGTTTTATCCATCGGTAATATCGGCCATCCCGTGTGTCAGACCCATGTGGACATGAATAAGATTGGGATGATTCTGATCGGCGGCCTGAACCCGGTTGCTGCGGCCTGTGAAGAAGGTTTTCATGTGGATAATAAAGCCATGTCCACCGTGATAGAATTTGAAAAGCTGCGGAGTGTTGAGACGCTTTAGAAATAACGAGAAATATCGTGTGCGGGTAAGTGCATAAATTAAATAACTAATTTTCAGAAAAGGGGAACGAATTATGTCAGTCATTAAAGATGTTATCGCCAAAGTGAAGCAAACCGATCCGGATCAGCCGGAATTTCATCAGGCTGTTGAAGAAGTCATGGAGACCCTGGAACCTACCACGAAAAAACATCCCGAGTTCGTCAAAGCCAATATTTATGAACGGATTGTCGAGCCGGAAAGATCGATCATCTTCCGCGTGCCCTGGATGGACGACAAGGGCAACGTTCAGGTCAACCGCGGCTTCCGCGTGCAGTTCAACAACGCCATCGGCCCCTTCAAGGGCGGTCTGCGCTTCCATCCGTCCGTCAACTTAGGGATTATCAAATTCCTGGGCTTTGAACAGATTTTCAAAAACGCGCTGACCACGCTGCCCATGGGCGGCGGCAAGGGCGGATCGGACTTCGATCCCAAAGGCAAATCCGACGCGGAAGTCATGAAATTCTGCCAGTCCTTCATGCGAGAGCTGTTCCGTCACATTGGCGGCGAGACGGACGTTCCGGCGGGCGATATCGGCGTGGGCGGCCGCGAAATTGGTTATATGTACGGCTACTACAAGAAAATCCGCAACGAGCACGTAGGCGTTCTGACCGGCAAAGGTTTGGAATACGGCGGAAGTTTGATTCGTCCCGAGGCCACCGGCTACGGCACGACCTACTTTGCGGCGGAAATGCTGGCCACCCGCAGCTTGGATTTCAAGGGCAAAACCGTTGCCATCAGCGGTGCCGGCAACGTGGCGCAGTACGCAGTGGAAAAAGTCAACCAGATGGGCGGCAAGGTCATTTCGCTTTGCGATTCCACGGCATGCATTATTGATGACTCCGGAATTGACGACGCTAAATGCAATTACGTGCTGGATCTGAAGAACGTCAAGCGAGGCCGCATTTCGGAATACGCCGACAAGTATAAAGGGACCACCTGCTATGAAGGTAAAAATGTCTGGGATGTTATCCGTGAACAGAGCATCAAGGTCGATATCGCTCTGCCTTGCGCAACCCAAAACGAAATCAACGGCAAGAACGCCGCGGCGCTGGTGAAAAACGGCTGTTACTGCGTGGCCGAAGGAGCGAACATGCCTTCCACACCGGATGCCATTAAAATCTATCAGGAAAACAAGATTCTCTACGGTCCCGGCAAAGCAGCCAATGCGGGCGGTGTGGCCACCTCCGGCCTGGAAATGAGCCAGAATAGCTTGAGACTGTCCTGGACGCGCGAGGAAGTCGATAGCCGGTTACTCCTCATCATGAAGAGCATTCACAAAGCCTGCTACGATACGGCGGAAGCCTACGGCAGAAAAGGCGACTATGTTGCCGGCGCGAACATTGCCGGCTTTACCAAAGTGGCCAAGGCGATGCTGGCTTATGGGGTGGTATGAAATGGATTTTAAACCGAGGTCCTATGAAAAAATACAGCAGTTGATTGCAAAAGGCGTGGATATTCCCAATCCCGGAACGATCGATATTGGCGATGACGTCAATATCGATCAGATTTCGGAGACGGGTGTGACGATTTATCCCGGCTGCCGTATTTATGGCAGCAAAATGGTCATTTCCTCCGGCTGCAAGCTAGGCTACGAAGCGCCGGTAACGGTGGAAGACTGCCAGCTCGGATCAAAGGTTGAACTCAAGGGCGGCTTCGTGAGCAAATCCGTCTTTCTGGAAAAGGCGAACATGGGGATGGGAGCGCACGTCCGGGAAGGATGCATTCTGGAGGAAGAAGCAGGAGGCGCCCACTGTGTTGGATTAAAGCAGACCATTCTTTTTCCTTTTGTGACCTTGGGCAGCCTGATTAACTTCTGTGATTGTTTCATGGCCGGCGGCACCAGCCGCAGCAATCACAGTGAGGTGGGAAGTTCTTACATTCATTTCAATTTTACGCCGGATGCCGACAAAACAACGCCCTCTTTGCTGGGCGATGTCCCCCGGGGGGTAATGCTCAACCAGCCCCCCATTTTTCTGGGCGGCCAGGGCGGCATCATCGGTCCGGTGCGACTGGGATACGGCAATGTCGTAGCGGCAGGCTTCATCCTGCGCCATGATTATCCCGGGGACAATCAACTGATCTTCGAAAAAACGCCGGAAAGCAACGTGAAGGACTATGTTCCGGCGGCCTATCCCGGCATCAGCCGTGTGGTGAAAAACAACATTCTCTATCTGGCCAACCTGACGGCTCTCGAAGCCTGGTACACATTCGTCAGAAAGCCGTTTTTGGAAGCCCAGCCGTTCGGTTCCCTGCTGTATGCCGGTGTCCTCGACCAGCTGACCTCGGCCAAAAAGGAACGTCTGAAGAGATTGAAGGCGATGGCTGAAAAAGCCAGTGCTTCCTCCGCCAAAGATGCCCGAAACAGGCAGGAGCTGCATGAACAAATCGGCTTTATCGAAAAACTCTTTTCGGGAAAAATGCCGGATGTTTTAGCCACGACGGATCAATCCCGCGAAGCCTTCTTGGGCGAGTTTGAAAAAGCAGCAAAAAACAACAAGACAAATTACATCTCCGCCATCCAGAGCCTGCCCCCGGCGATTTCGGCAAAAGGCGTTACCTGGCTGAGCGGTATCGTCGATGCCCTTGCCCAAAAAGTGACACGGGCTTTGCCGTCGATCGGTTTATTTTAAAACTAATATCAGACTCATTTTGAAAAGTTGATTCGCAGGCATAGCATCATAGCAGAAAGGAGAAAAATCATGGGTAAATTATTTGGAACAGACGGGATCAGAGGCGAAGCCAATCGCTATCCGATGAACGCGGAAATTGCTTTTGGCGTCGGACAGGCCGTCGCGCACCTGTTTAGAAGGAACGGTCACCGCGCCCGCGTCATCATCGGCAAGGATACAAGGCTTTCCGGATACATGCTGGAGAGTTCCCTGGAAGCGGGGATCACGTCGATGGGAGG
>CAYGNV010000054.1:0-13244 GCA_964351355.1 uncultured Smithella sp. | reverse complement strand
CGGTTAAAGTAAAAGACCATGATGGGCAGCGTTCCCAATGTGGCGGCGGTGGACACCAGGATGAAAATATAAATCCGGTGGATAAGCGTTTTCAGCCATTGGGGAGTTGACGACGGAAAGCCAAGTGTCGTATTGCTGAACTTTGGCACAATATACAGAATGGCGAAAACCGCGCTGAAGGATAATTGGAATGAAATTTCAAAAAGGGATTCGGGGGCGGCAATCAGAATGATCAAAGCCGCGCCAAAAAGCGTATTATAGAGGTCCCTTTGTTTTCCGATCAGTAAAGCAAGTAGAAAGGCCAGAGCCATAAGCGTTGCACGAAGAACGGTCGTTCCCATTCCGGCGACCAGAGCGTAAACGATAACCGGAATAAAAGCCGTGGCGGTGGCTATTTTTAGGATGTTGAACCGGAGCATCAGATATTCTGACGATTTCAGCAGAAGGAAGATCAGGAAAAAACCGCCTGCCGCCACCATGCCGATATGCAGTCCGGAAATAGCCAGGATATGGGATGTGCCGGTTTTGGCGAAATTGTCGCGCACGTCGGGCGGAATAGCTTTTTTATTGCCGATGGTCATGGCTTCAATGATTTCTCTTTGAGGGGACGGGGCATTGGCATGAATTAAACGTTTCAAATATAAACGAAAAGTTTCCAGCTTCAGTTTGATGCCGCTGGCTGCATCGTGCCGAATAAGAACAATGCCTGCGCTATTGGCTACAAAGCCCGAAACATAAATGCCCTGGCGCTTGAGATAGCGCTCATAGTCGAAGCTTCCCGGATTATGAAAACTCCGGATATTTTTTATTTTAGAATGAAAGCGGATAAAATCTCCGTATTGGAAATGGAGATCGGCTGGAATAACAAGACGGATATTTCCTGTCACAGGGATATAGGAATTGTTTTTAATTAGTCGTCGGCAATGGACCACCAGAGCATTGTTTGTCGGGGAAATTTGTTCGCTCATGCGGACAATGCCTTCAACCGTCAATCGGCCTTGCTCAGCCTGGTGAACAATATGTTGATCGTTATGGACCAGATAGGGCTGTCTTTGAATATTAAACAATCCGACGACCACCATGAGACAGAGGATGAAGAGGAAAGAGGCAATACTCCATTTTTGCCGGATGCTGCAAAGTAAGAGAAGCAGGATCGCCAGCGCTCCGGCCAACAAAAGATAGCAGGGCAGGGCGAAAAAATCGCCGATGATGATACCGGCCATTAGAGCGAGGAGGGGATACAATAAAGGTCTGCGCATAAGCAACACGCCATCTTCATAAAAAAGTTTTCAAATGATTAGCTAAAAAAAATAAAATATTATAAAATCAAAAACAAAGTTCAAATCTAAATGGTTCGGAAACAAACGATGCATCAAAATACAGAACAAGACGAAAGAACCTGGCAGAGGCTCAAACTGCTGATTTTCAGCAGACTGATTATCCTCTCCATATTTTTACTGGTTACTTTTTTTCTGGGCACGATGAGACCGTTGCTCCCCTTGCCGCAGGTGCTCCTGCATTTAATTTATGCTGTTATTATTATGATGTATTTACTGTCGTTAGTTTATACACTGCTTTTAAGAAAAGAAAAGTATTTTAGATATAATATTTACACCCAGTTAATTGCCGACATTTGTCTGATTTCTTTTTTGGTTTATCTGACAGGCAGTATCGGCAGCAACTATTCACTGCTCTATACATTGGTTATTATCTATGCCGCTATATTTCTGGAACGGAGAGGCGCTTTGATCATCGCCTCCGCTTCCAGCATAGCCTACGGGTTGGTGTTGGATCTTGAATATTTCGATATCATTCCTACTCTTTATTCCACCGGCCGTGATTATTCTGTTGAAGCAGGCGACGTTTTTGTGAGAATCATCGTTCACATTTTGTCGTTTTATATTGTGGCCCTTCTGGCCAGCATCGTTGTCGAACAGGAAAAGAAAGCAAGGTCATTACTGGAAGAAAGGGAGTCTGTCTTCAATCAAATGGATCTCATCTTTCGCAGCATCATTGAATCGGTGGATACCGGTGTTATGACGACCACGCTACAGGGTCGGATTAAAACTTTCAATCGGGCGGCTGAGGCAATTACCGGATTTCAGCTCAAATCAATAGAAAATCAGCAGATCGGGGAAGTTTTTCCTGCGTTTAATATTTTTTTCAACTCTGACACGGTTGATCTGATCAAAAGCAGAAAAGAAGTGAAATTCACCATCAGGGAAGGTACACAAATTCATTTGGGTTGTTCGTTTTCACCATTGAAAGACAAAGATGGTAAACAAATCGGTCATATTTTGAACTTTCAGGATTTGACGGAAATCAAGCGCATGGAGGAAAATCTTGAAAAAAGTAAAAGGCTGGCTTTAATAGGCGAAATGGCTGCCGGTCTTGCCCACGAAATGAGAAATCCTCTGGCGTCTATTGCCGGTTCCATCCAGTTGCTGGGACAGACCGCAAGGATGGAAGAGACGGACAAGCGGTTGATGCAGATCATTATGCGAGGCAGGGATCAATTGGATAACTTCGTGCGTGATTTTCTCATACTCGCCCGTCCTGTCCCAGAAACCAGAGAACCGGTTAACGTTAATGAAGTCATCGAGGATGTTGTGGAAAATATAAAAATATCAAATGAATGGACGGAAGACATCAAAATAGCCAGAACGTTTTCCGGGCAAAACAAAGCCTTTGCTAATAAAGAACAAATCCGTCAAATTATTCAAAATCTGTTGATGAATGCCCTGCAAGCCATGGAAGGAACAGGAAATTTATTACTTGAAATCAAAACCGTAAACTTGGAAGATAGAAAAGATTATACCGCGATTAAAGTAACGGATGACGGATGCGGGATTGAAGAAAAAGATTTGAAAAACGTCTTTGAACCTTTTTTTACAAATAAGGATAAAGGAACCGGTTTAGGTTTGGCCATCGTCAGCCGTATTGTTGACGGTTATGGCGGCAAAATAAAAATTGAAAGTCAGGTCAATCAGGGCACGTCCATCACGGTTTGGTTGCCCTGTAACCAAGGTTGAGTGTAGATAAAAAGGAGCAACAGCATGGCGAAAATTCTGGTTCTGGACGACGACCAAGGCATGAGAGAAGTTATGGAAATCATGTTGACCAAAGAAGGATATGACGTCACAACTTCCGATAGCCCCGTAAAGGCGATTAATCTCTGTCGCAAAACAGCGTATGATTTGGTCATTACCGATTTGAAAATGCCTAAAATCGACGGCATTGAATTTCTGAAAACCATCAAGGATCAGCGCTTGGGAACGGTCGTAATTTTGATTACCGCCTATGCTTCGGGTGAAACAGCCATCAATGCGATGAAAGAAGGCGCTTATGACTACGTGGAAAAAGGCAATATCGAAGAAATAAAGCAGGTCGTTCGTCAGGCGTTGTTAAAAAATGGCTTGGTCGGGGAGAATCAGGTTCCGAAGAGCGAAACAGCTGAAGGAGCATCTTTTTACGGCATGATCGGAACCAGCAGGGAAATGGCCAAGGTTTTTACGACGATTCAAAAGGTGGCCAACACGCCGGCAAATATTCTAATCCTGGGAGAAAGCGGTACCGGCAAGGAACTGGTTGCCCGTGCCATTCATGCTAATTCTTCCCGTTCCAAAATGCCGTTTATGGCTATTAACAGTGGAGGCATTCCGGAGAACTTGCTGGAGAGTGAGCTGTTCGGTTATATGAAAGGGTCATTTACCGGCGCTTATGCTGATCGGGCGGGACTTTTCGAGTTGGCCAAAGGTGGCACTGTCTTTCTGGACGAGATCGGCGAATTACCGCCCGTCCTGCAGGTAAAACTCCTGAGAGTCGTGCAGGAAAAAACTTTCCGCCGCATCGGAGGAGGGGAGGATGTTAAAATGGATGTACGCATTATCTCCGCCACCAATCAGAATCTGCAGGACAGAGTAAATAAAGGTGAATTCCGCGAAGATCTTTATTTTCGACTGAATGTTATTCCCATACACATGCCGCCGCTTCGGGAACGTAAAGAAGATATACCAATTTTAACAAAACATTTTATTGAAAAATATGCCCGGGAATTTGGTAAGGAAGTGAGAACGATTTCCTCCTACGCCATGGAATTGCTAATGAAATATCCATTCCCAGGAAATATTCGTGAATTAGAAAATATCATTGAACGCGGCGTAGCGATGGAGACATCTAATATTATTTTGCCCGAGAATCTGGTCTTGTTAGCCGAGACGCATGCTGCACAGAAAAATATTGATCTGTATATTCCCAATCAGGGCATCGATTTGAATATCCCAGACCATGGCATTGATCTGACGGCTGAACTGGACAAGATTGAGAAAAGAGCTATAGAAAAAGCTCTGCAAAAAACAAAAGGTGTAAAGTCAAAGGCTGCTATCATACTTGGCATTACAATTGACATGCTTAAGCGTCGCGTTGACAAGCTGGGCATAGAAGGAAGCGCGACCTGGCGTTTTACGGAATCGGATGATCAGGAATAGGAAATTTTGAAACCATGTAAGTTGCCCGTGTAAGGTTCTTCTATAATTGTTACATGGTCCACGCGGGCATGTGGCGATCCTGTGCGACACCAAACCAGCATTTTATCCACGTCAGTGTCTTCTCCCTCCAACAGAGCTTCCACGCGGCCGTCTTCCATATTGCGCACCCAGCCGGTCAGTTTAAGATTTATTGCGGTTCGCTCAGTTTCAGCCCGGAAAAAAACACCCTGTACTCTACCGCTGACATAGACATGAACTCTTTTCATGATGCTTTACCTGCCGATGAGTTTTAAAAATTCGTCTTCAGAGAGGATCTTTACCCCCTGAGATTTGGCTTTATCCAATTTTAATCCGGGTGCATTTCCTGCTACAAGATAACTTGTTTTTGATGTGACGCTGGAATGAACTGCTCCACTTAAATTCTCCACGAGTGCCTTGGCGTCATTTCTGCCCATACTCTCCATGGCGCCGGTGAAAACAAATGATTTCCCCTGAAGCAGGGCATTGGATGAGGATGCTTTCTGTTGCGGCGATACACCGGCGATGCGGAACATTTCCATGACTTTCATGTTTTTGTGTTCGGAGAAAAACTCGACGATGCTTTGTGCTATTTCCGGGCCTATCTCATTGATCGCGGTTAAATCGTCAGCGTCTGCTGCCGTCAGATTTTCCATATTGCCGAAATGTTCGGCAAGGAGTTTGGCGGTTCGTTCCCCCACATGCCGAATGCCCAGAGCAAAAATGAATTTATCCAGATGAGGGGTTTTGGATCGTTCAATGGCATCCAGCAGTTTTTGGACGGATGTTTTTGCCTGCCGGTTGAGTGCCAATAGTTGTTCTTTCGTTAAAAAATATAGATCGGCTGGATCATTGATTAGTTTGGCATCGAAAAGTTGTGCGGAAACTTTTTCGCCCAGCCCTTCAATGTCCATAGCACCGCGTGAGGCAAAGTGACGGATGTGTTCTTTAATTTGCGCGGGGCAGGCCAGATTGACACAGCGGTGCGCAACCTCACCTTCAACACGAACGATTTCCGAGCCGCATTCCGGGCAGTGGCGCGGCATATGAAATTCTCTTTCCTGTCCGGTTCGTTTAGACTCAACGACTTTGACCACCTCGGGGATAACATCACCTGCGCGCTGAATCACAACCGTATCGCCGATCCGGATATCTTTTTTAAGAATTTCATCTTCATTATGCAGCGTGGCGCGGCTGACCATAACACCGCCTACATTGACCGGTTCCATTACAGCCACGGGCGTCAGTGCGCCCATGCGGCCTACCTGGACAATAATATCTTTAATCACTGTGTTTGCCTGTTCCGCAGGAAATTTACAAGCTATGGCCCAGCGGGGAGAGCGCGACACATTGCCCAGAATTTCCTGTGTGGTCAGATCATTGACTTTAAGAACGACGCCGTCGATTTCATAGGGAAGGCTCGGGCGGATAGAGCCCATGTGCTCAAAATAGGATATACAGGCGTTAATATCCGGCGCTAGTTGAGTAAGCGGACTGACCGGAAAACCCCATGCGGTAAGTGTTTGCAGGATTTCCCAGTGACTGGTAAAGCTTATGCCCCGGACCGAACCGATCCCATAGAGAAAGATATTCAGAGGACGGCGCGCGGTTATTTTCGGATCAAGCTGACGAAGCGATCCGGCGGCGGCGTTGCGCGGATTGGCAAATGGTTCTTCGCCTTCCTCCACCCTGCGGAGATTAAGCTTCGAGAAGGGTTGACTTTCCATATAAACTTCGCCGCGTATCTCGATGAACTCCGGGATGAGATGAAGGGGGCTTTTTTTCATCTTCAAGGGTAATGACGAAATAGTTTTGAGATTCTGTGTGACGTCTTCACCGGTCGCGCCGTCGCCGCGCGTCGCGCCGCGGATAAAAAGACCATTTTCATAAATCAGGTTGACGGCCAGGCCGTCGAGTTTGGGTTCGGCCATGTAATCAATCCGGTCAGTTTTTGCCAGCCGTTTTATACGGTGATCGAAATCCAGAATTTCCTCAGCGGAAAAAGCGTTGGCCAGGCTCAGCATGGCCAACGGATGAATGAAGGAGGCAAACTTGGCAAGCGGAGCGGCGCCGATTCTCTGGGTGGGTGAAGAGGCGATGCCATCATCCGGGTAGAGCTGCTCCAGGTTCTGAAGTTCCCTCATTAATCGGTCGTATTCGGCATCGGATATTTCGGGAGCGTCCTGCTGATAGTAACGCCGATTATGATATTCGATTATTTTTCGTAAGTCGGGAATTCTTTTTTCTGCAGAGTCTTTATCCATTATTTAACCAGTCGCAGCGTTGGTTTGCCTGATCTATTTTGGGGAGGCGGTGCTTCTTCCGTTTTTTGTTTTTTTAACATTTGTTCATTGAAAATGGCGTTTTTTACCCGGATGGAATTGATGATGGAAAAGATGACCACGGATTTTTCCCATTCCGGCGAAAAAGAAAAATTTTCCATTTTGACCTTGTATTTTTCCCAGAGCGACGTCAGAGACGCTTCATCCAGATACAGGATATTTTCCGCGATTTTGTTTAAGGAATCTTCCAGCTTGTTCATGGTTTGAATTTTAACGTGCCTTGCCTCCAAAGTCAAATTAAAAGCTTTTTTCCGGAAAAAGATCAATAAATAACACTTGTATTTTTTTAATCTTACCGTTAATAAGCCGCTAAAGATGATGAACAAAAATAAAGTCAGAATAGGCGTGTTGTCTGATACGCATCTTTCCGGGTATGATGAGAACTTAAAGAAAATTATTGAGGAACACTTTTCTGATGTTGACCTGATCTTTCATGCCGGAGATTTAATTGATTTGTCAGTCCTAGCGCTTTTCGGTGATAAAGAGGTCCGAGCAGTCTGCGGCAATATGGACAACCACCGCGTGCGAGAGGAATTGCCCCAGCAGTTGCTGATGGACATCAACGGATTTAAAATCGGGTTGATTCATGGTTGGGGCGGACCTTCAGGGATTGAGAGAAAACTGCTGGACAAACTGGGTAAGCTCGATTGCATTGTGTTCGGCCACACGCATTATCCGGAAAGCAGGACCATCGACGGCGTTTACTTTTTTAATCCGGGTTCGGCAGTCGATAAACGTTTCGCAAAATCCAGAAGCATCGGAATACTGGAAGTAGGCCCGGACTTAACAGGCAGGATTATAACCATAAAGTGATGCGTTCAACAATCATCGGGTGTTGGAAATATGGAAACAATGTTTGCTCCCTGGCGGATGGAGTATCTCGTGGGTGAAAAGCAAGACGGATGTATATTTTGTAAATGTTCAATTCGGTGCGATGATTATATCGTGTTTGAAGGAAAGACCTGTTTTGTAATGTTGAACCGGTATCCCTATGTCGGCGGTCATCTTATGATTATTCCACAGAGACATCTGGGCGGCATTGAAGAATTCACATCTGAAGAACGCATGGAAATATTTGCCTTGATGGACACAGCGGTCAAGGTATTGAAAGAAGCGATGAACCCGCATGGTTTTAATATCGGCATGAATTTAGGCAAGGCAGCCGGCGCCGGCATTGCAGAACATGTTCATGTCCATATCATCCCGCGCTGGGACGGTGATACCAATTTTATGAGTGTGGTCGGCAATGTCCGCGTTATTCCGGAGGACCTGGCGACAACCGCTGCAAAACTTGCACCTCTTTTTAAAAAACATCATCAGGAGGTTTAAACGCGATGAAAATATTTTATTTAATTCTCACCATCATATTCGCTTTTTTTATTGTAACATTTTCAAAAATGAATGAGCAGCTTGTAACCATTACATACTACTATATACAAAATATTGTTGTGCCGGCTTACATGCTCATTTTTGTTGCCTTGCTGGTGGGTGTTATCATTACAGGGTTGTTAGGCGTGATGGAGAGATTTCGCCTGAATCGCGCGATCAGCCGCCTGAATAAAACGATCAGAGATTTGCGCAAAGAACTGCGGGAGAATGAAGCGCCCCCGATGATTGAAGACCGAAAAAACATATCCAATCCCTCATCATGAATGATGAACAAAAATTCGTGCCTGACCGTTCCCTACAATGACGTTGCACAGTCGCGGTCATCGCCTTTGATTTTTTCAACGGCGTGTTGAAGCGCGGGTAAAATAGCAGCCAGGTTTTCTTTGGCGCCTTTGGGGCTTCCGGGGAGATTGATAATCAGGCAGCGGCCGCGAATGCCCACGACCGCGCGGGAAATCATGGCATGCGGGGTTATCTTGCTGCTGGCGATGCGCATGGCTTCGGCCATGCCGGGAACTTCCTTATCAATGACTTTCAGCGTGGCGTCCGGCGTGAGGTCACGCGGGCTGACCCCCGTGCCGCCCGTGGTCAGGATCACATCCAGTTTTTCCACATCGGCAAGTTGAATGATCGCTTGTTGTATTTGGTCAATTTCGTCAGGAATAATGAGAGAATGCTTTAGTTGGATAGCGACGCCCGCAAGCATTTCTGCTATTGCGGGGCCGCTTTTATCTTCCCGTTTGCCCTGCGAGCCTTTATCGCTCACCGTGATGATTCCCGCATGGAACATCTGCTGTTAATCTTCTTCCTTTTTCGATTCGGCAATAATTTTTTCCGCGATATAGGAGGGGACTTCTTCATAATGCGAATCGGTGTAGGTGAAGTTTCCTCGCCCGCTGGTCATGGAGCGCAGATCGGGAGCATATTTGAGAATTTCCGCCAGAGGCACCTGACCTTTTATCACCTGATTGGCGCCATTGGTGTCCATGCCCAGAACGCGTCCACGGCGGCTGTTGAGATCGCCGATGACGTCGCCCATATATTCATCAGGAACTTCGATGGCAATATTCACGATGGGTTCCAGCAGGATCGGCTGACAATCCATGACGCCCTTTTGGAAAGCCATTGATCCGGCGATTTTAAAGGCCATTTCCGATGAATCCACAGTATGATAGGAACCGAAAACCAAAGATATTTTGAAATCCACCACGGGATAACCGGCGATCACGCCTTTGGCAGCCGCTTCCACAATTCCTTTTTCGACTGCCGGGCGGTATTGGCCCGGAATAACGCCGCCGACGATTTTATCGGCAAACTCAAATCCCGCGCCGCGCGGCAGCGGTTCGATGTCGATGGTGCAATCACCAAACTGGCCGCGTCCGCCGGACTGTTTCTTGTATCGGCCCTGAACGTTGGTTTTTCCTTTAATGGTTTCAAAATAGGGGACTTTCGGTGTGTTCAGATTGACTTCGACGCCGAATTTTCTTTTCATCTTTTCAATGTTGACTTCAATATGCACCTGACCCATGCCGGAGAGGATCATTTCTTTGGTCTGGACGTTGCGGGAGAAGACGATGGTTGGATCTTCTTCCGTAAGACGGTGAATGGAGGAGGCGATCTTATCTTCATCGCCTCTGGATTTCGGTTCAATGGCAAAAGACATGATCGGCGGCGGAACAGCAACTTTCTCAAAGAGAATGGGGTTTTTTTCGTTGCACAGCGTATCGCCGGTGACGGTTTCCTTTAATTTGGCTACACCGGCAATATCTCCGGGAATGAGAACCTCCGCCTGCTTCTGATTTTTGCCTTCCAGAAAGAAAATATGTCCGAATTTCTCGGTGATTTTTTTTGAAGAGTTGTAAACGGCAGTATCGGAATTAAGTTTTCCCGAATAGACCCGGAACAATGTCAGCCGGCCCGCGTAGGGATCGGCAATGGTTTTGAAAACAACCGCGGAAAAAGGAACATCTTCCAAAGGCTGTCTTTCTTCAACATTGTCCGTTCCGGGCTTTTTGCCTTTAACCGGTCCACGGTCAACGGGTGACGCGAAAGAACTTACCGCTAAATCCATCAACATCGTGACACCGATGCCTTTGACGGCTGAACCACAAATGACGGGGATAATGTTTCCCGACGTTACGCCTTTTTTTAAACCGGACTTGAGGTCTTCCGCGGAAAGTTCGCCGGCTTCCAGGTATTTGTTCATCAGCTCGTCGTCGGCTTCGGCGATGTCTTCGACCATGGAACTGCGCATCATACTGGCCTCATCCATCAAGTCCGCCGGAATGTCAGACGCCTTGCCGACGCCTTTGTTGTCGGCAAAAGTATAAGCCTTCATGGCGATCAAATCAATGATGCCTTGAAATTTATCTTCCGCCCCGATGGGCAGGCAGATGGGAGTTGCTTTTTTCTTGAGTTTTGTCTTGATGCTTTCCAGCACCTTGTTGAAATTCGCTCTTTCGCGATCCATCCGATTGATAAAAATTATGCGGGGGAGGGAATATCCATCAGTAAGTTCCCAGACTTTTTGTGTTTGAAATTCAACACCACCGACTGAATCAATAACCACGACTGCATTATCCACAACGCTCAGAGAGCATTTAATATCAAAGGTGAAGTTGGAGTCGCCCGGCGTATCCACAATATTGATCTTATGTTTGTCCCATTCGACAAAATTTGCCGCCGAGGAGATTGAAACATGCTTTTTTTGTTCTTCCGGTTCATAATCCATAGTGGACGAGCCGTCGTCAACACGGCCCAGCCGTTCATTTTTCCCGGAAACAAATAAAAGTGACTCACAAAGAGAGGTTTTACCTGTGCCGCCGTGACCGATAACGGCCATATTTCTGAGAGATTTGGATTCGTACTTTGCCATGAAAACTCCTTTCAATATCTCAACAAGATCCGCAGAAGATCTGATGAAACGGGTCATTCAGAATGCGGGGATGTTTAGCCTATCCAGCAACTAAAATCAAGATAATTTTCAACTTCTGACGATTTCCGGTACTTCCTTTGCCTGATGAGGTCAGCATTTAAACAGGCAGGGTGGGGTTTATCTTTTCTGTAGATTTTTTTCACCCAGCTTCATGGGATAAAATACCGCGAAAACACAAAGAAACAACGCAAAAGCGAAAGAAAGGGCAAACCAGAGAATTTGTATCCAGGAAAAGCCGTAGCCGTGGATTCTGGATGTAAAGATTTTATAAACCGGCCCTGCTTCCAGGATAATGACTAAAGCAATCAGACCAAAACTAAGCAGCATAAAAAGCACACCTCCGAAACTGGTCACCGACATGGCCGGGTTTTCAGACTTGAAATCAGGATAGCAGGCACCCAGTCCTACGGCGAGCGCGACGACAGCCGGAACAAGACAAAATATCGTCAGGACGGATAAAAACATCATAAACGGTGTAACCCCAAGTAGAAGGTTGGAAGCAACAATCAGTGTTTCGGATAGAATAAGCAGCGGCACATAATAGAGGAAAAACTTAATCCAGAGGAATGTTTTAATGGAAACGGGCGCGGATTGAATAATCCAGAAAGCTTCCCCTTCCATGCTGACGGCCGGAAAAACAAAACGGGCGGCGATGGCTGAAAGCACAAAAGCGGCCAGGCCCACATTCAAAAAAGAAAAGACATTTTGGAGATAGACCGTTTTGATGGGCGACCGATCCAGTGGCAGGACAGAGAAATTATATAGATAAACAACAATCAACGCGCAGATTAAAAATAATTGCGGCCATTGTGTGGAATCGCGAAAAAAGGAGCGAATTTCCTTAATGGCGAAAGCTTTTGCCGGACGCGAAAGAAAATTCAACAGTCCTTCCCAATGGTGTCCACGGAATTTAACCGGTACGAAAAGCCTTTTGGCTGTTGTCTGAGCGCGGGAGAAGCCGCGAAAGTAGATGGCGCTTGCGGCCATTTCATTCAAAAAAATAAGAAAAAAAACACAGCTGGCCGAGAGAGACAGGTTAAATAACGAATTTGTCCATTCGCTTTTCAAGGCAAAACGCACAGCATCCGTTATCCAGGTGGTGGGGAGAAATGGTAGATGGAGTGCCTGCATTGAATTCAAATACAGGACAACCGAGGCAAAGCTGTCCGGATTAACAAGTTGTTCCGGCCTGATCATCCTCAAAACAATCACAAGCAACAGCGCCAGCAAAACGCCCAGGATGACAAAAAGGGTGCGAATTTTTCCCGCAGGCAGCACAGCCGCGCCCAATAAGACAATAAGACTGCTCGCGGCCGAAGCCATTAAGCACAGGCACACAATCGCGCAAAATGCGATCAGATAAAAAACAACAGCGGCTTTATAAACCAGTCCGTATGACAAAACAACGGGAAGACTGAAAGCCACCACCATCCAGGAGGAATCAAAGGCGCTCAAAAGCCAGCGTGAAAAGAAAATATCCTTGACCCGTACCGGCAGGGAATGCAGCAAGGATAAGTCGCGGCTCAAATAGAGGTGAGACAGGATGTTGATAATGCTGCTGAACAGTAAAAGAGTGAAGAAGGTGATGATCATCATCGAAAGAAGTTTTATGGCCAGGATGTCGCCAAAATCCTGCACACTCTGAAAGTAAGTCAAAACACGGTAAAATATTAAAAAGGCGCCTATCCAGAAAACGAGGCCGATAAATGAGAACAGGAAAAGCCGCGTTCGGCGATTGTTTTTTTGACCGAGCTTCAATCCATTTCCGGCGGAAAGCAGCCGCGGTCTCAATAGTGTCAATGCGGTGCTCTTCATGGTCTTATGCTTCCCTGACTAAAGTTAAAAATACTTCTTCCAGCCTGGCTTCACCGGTTTTAGCGGCCAGATTCAATTCGGCGATGGTGCCCTGTGCCAAAAGCGTTCCTTTATGAATAACACCGATTCTATCGCAAAGATCCTCGGCGAGGCTCAGTGTATGCGTAGAGACAAAGATGGTTACCTTTTGCCGGGCCAGTTCCTTAAGAATATCCTTGACCATACGCACGGCCTCGGGATCAAGGCCGACCATCGGCT